>CANIIN010000304.1 GCA_947467405.1 Betaproteobacteria bacterium
GTCAACTTTCCTTGAAACACTGTATCGGCCTGCTTGCCCGACAAATCGATGGCGAACTCGGGAAAGCGAAGCACCGGCACTGCCTCGGCCGAACTGCCATTCTTGCCGAAGCCAGAGCCTGACTGCACCGCCGCCAGCGCCAGCCTGGCATCCAGGCTCAATCCGTTGCGGACGAGTTTCAACGAACCGGTCACCTTCTCTCCGGCAATTTTTTCCGGCGAATACTCCATCCCGGGCATCACCAGTTTGGCCTCGATTCCGTCCTTGGTGACAATACTCAAGTCGATCCCCTTGGCCTTGAATGTCTTCCGACCGGGATCGGAATCAACACTGCCTTTGAGGACGGCAGTCAGCCCTGCCGCCCCCGGCAAGTCGCCGTTGATCTGCAGGTCGATGCCACTCAGTTCAATCGCCTTCCGTTCGATCGAGAAACGATATCCCGACGACAGACTGATCAGCGCGTCCACTTTTGGCACTTCACCCTGCACCCGCGCGCCAAAGGTCAGCCTCCCTGGAACGTCATCGGCGATCCGCCCGGTGGCCATCTTCAGGGCGCTCATGCGAATCCGGGTCCCAGCCTTCTCGTCAGTCCAGCCAAGACTGTCTGCAGACACCTCGACTCCTTCGATGTCGATCTTGAATGATGACGAACCGGCATGGCCGGATGGATCCTTCGCGGCATTTCCTCCGGACAACAGATCGTCGAAATTGGTGCGCCCATCCTTGTGGTGGATGAGATCGACAGACAAACCGGACAACACGACGCGATCAATGACCACTTGCTTCGACAGCAGCGGAAAGATTGCCAGCGATGCCCGAATTTCGCCCACCGTCGCAAAGGTCTTGGACCCTTCGGGATCGGACAGTCGCACCTTGCCGACAGTAATCCCCAACTTTGGGAAGACACTCAGCCGCAGCGGATCCTCGATTGAGAGGGTCCTGCCGGTCCTGGTCTTGACTGCGGAAATCAATTCCGGTTTGTATTTATCCGCGTCCAAGCCAAACGCGATGGCGGCAATTGCCGCACCGAGCGCAACGACCAGTCCTATTAATACGTACAGGCCGACTTTCACGAAGTTCATGACTTGCCCTCATTGGCAACACCATACGGAACGTGTCCGGATGGCACGAATTGCTGTGCCGATTCGACATGACCGCGCTGATCGTCAAAGAAAATATCGGCCCCGAACGCCTTGAGAAACGGCCCCTTGTCCAGCCCCCCGAGGAACAGGGCCTCGTCGATTCGGATGTTCCAGGCCCGCAGCGTCCGGACCACGCGCTCGTGCGCCGGCGCACTGCGGGCCGTCACCAGCGCAGTCCGCAACGGCGATTTGTCAGGGGGATAGCCGGACTGGATGTGATGCAACGCGGCCAGAAAACGCTTGAAGGGTCCTCCAGTCAGGGGTTCATGGGCTGCGTCCACTTCCGAGGCAGTGAACGCCTCAAGACCATCCTTCTTGTAGATTCGCTCGGCCTGATCCGAGAACAGCACCGCGTCTCCATCGAACGCGATACGCACCTGATCATCACCGTCGGCAGTCTGTTCGACGGAGGTAGGAATGATGGTTGCGGCGGCATGGCCGTCATCCAGCGCACGGCGAACATCATCGGGGTTGGCCGAGAGAAACAGGTGTGCGTCAAAGGCCGGAACATAGGGATAGGTATGCTCGCCACCGGTAAAGGCAGCGCGGCTGATATCCAGCTTGTAATGCTCGATCGAATTCATGATTCGCAATCCGGTGTCGGCGGTATTGCGCGACAACAGGATCACTTCAACCTGAGGTTGTCCCGGCGTATGTGCATTGAGGGCAAGCAGCTTTCTGACCAATCCAAAGGCAATGCCGGGCTGCAGCACTTCGTCCTCATGGTCGAGTTGATACCGGTGGTAGGCGACAACGCCCTCTTTCTCGAATATGCGGTTCGATTCCTCAAGGTCAAATAGCGCCCTCGATGAAATGGCGACCACCAGCTTGCCGTCAAATGTGGCGGGCATGAGTGAAGGCATTCAAGCCTGATCAATTCAGAAGTGGCCATTTTACGCCACAGATATGGGTGGTCCGCCTTGACGACGCCAGCAAGGAACCGCTTGGCGCCGACGCAATTCAAAAAAGAAAACCCCGCTGGCGGTATCCCGCCAACGGGGTTGATTTGTCTCCCGAACCAATAACGATGTGCGGAGCTGTCTAGAAACGCCAGCCGATGCCAACACCGACGGCGAGGGGATCAAGGTGCAACTCGCTGATCTTCAGGCCATTGTTCTTGGTAATCACATCCGTCTGGATATAGATTTTCTTGATGTCGACGTTCAGGAACATGTTCTTGCCGATCTTGTAGTCAAAGCCGGCCTGGTACGCCATACCCGCGCTGCTGGACTCGGAAAATTAACAAATTGATGCGTCATGGTCCATTAACAGGACATACTTATCTTAATTTAGATAAAACCGGCGCTTCAGTCCACCTTCTCGGGCAGCAGGACAACGTATCGGGACACCGACATTCAGGTCGATAGCAGGCGCAGCGGCAGATCCACAATACGGTACTTCCCGCCCCGAACCGCCATGGCCAGCACGTCCAGCGTCTGGTCCTGCAACAGGTGCAGCAAACGCTCCTTGAGCGGTTTCCAGCGCCGATGCATCGGACAGGGATTGCTGTCCTCACAAGCCTTCAAGCCGAGCATGCAACTTTCCGTCAAGCCGGGGCCTTCAATCATGGACATGATGGCGAGAATGGTGGTATCGCCCGCCCCCTCCTTGAGGCAGAAGCCACCACTTCTTCCACGAAACGAGCGAACCAATCCACCGCGAGTCAGTATCTGCAGGGTCTTGGCCAGGTAAGCCGGCGGCACGCTGAGGTGGCTGGCGACGCTCCTGGCAAGCACCGGCTGCCCCGGCGGCTGCATGGCCAGGTGAATCAGCGCCTGAATGGCATATTGACTGGTACGGGAAAGGATCATGGGGGGATTACACCATGCAGCGAACGTGAGTTTGGATGTTACCGTAGCCCACTTGAACGCAGTTGAGACCGGGAATCCAATTCAAATACGGACAAACGCGCGCTCAACTACAGTGCTTTCCTGTGCCGTACCCGTTCGAACCGGACAGGGAATGCACGATATCGGACGCCATGATTCGTGCAGCCGTCCAGACACGAGAAATAGCAGTCACAGCTGGGAAACTACCGCGACATCATCAGACTCACGGTCGCCACCGTGCTTGATGTCTGGTGGAGCGGGTGAAGGGAATCGAACCCTCGTATGCAGCTTGGGAAGCTGCCGTTCTACCATTGAACTACACCCGCGTGATAACATCATTTTAACGCAGTTTGATACTTCTCAATCTCGCAACCCACCCCAAACCCGGTTCCAAACGTGATCCAGTTGTCCATCAATGGCGAGTCCAAACAGATGCCCCCGGGCGTCAGTATCAGCCACCTGCTGGATGAACTGGGATTGACCGGCAAACGCGTTGCCGTGGAACGAAACGGTGAAATCGTGCCACGCAGCCGCCATGGCGAAACTGCGTTGGCGGAAGGAGATCAGTTGGAAATCGTCGTTGCCGTCGGAGGGGGCTGATATGCCCACAACCGACTCTCTCACCATTGCCGGCAAGGCTTATGGATCACGCCTGCTGATCGGCACTGGCAAATACAAGGATTTCGACGAAACGCGTTGCGCCGTAGAGGCCAGTGGCGCGGAGATCGTTACGGTCGCCATCCGTCGTACCAACATCGGGCAGGACCCCAAGCAGCCCTCGCTGCTCGATGCCGTGCCGCCATCAAAATATACCTATCTGCCGAACACCGCCGGCTGCTATTCGGCGGATGACGCCGTTCGCACACTGCGTCTCGCGCGTGAATTGCTGGATGGCCATGACCTCGTCAAGCTCGAGGTGCTGGGAGATCCCAACACCCTGTTCCCGAATGTCATTGAAACCCTCAAGGCGGCCAAGACGCTGGTCGATGACGGCTTCAAGGTCATGGTGTACACCAGCGACGATCCGATCATCGCAAAGCAACTCGAGGAAATCGGTTGTGTCGCAGTCATGCCACTGGCTTCGCTGATCGGTTCGGGAATGGGCATTCTCAACCCCTGGAACCTCAAGCTGATCATTGAAGCGGCGAAGATTCCCGTCTTGGTCGATGCAGGGGTCGGCACCGCGTCCGACGCCGCTATCGCCATGGAACTCGGCTGCGACGGCGTACTGATGAATACCGCCATCGCGGCAGCGCGCAACCCGATATTGATGGCCAGCGCCATGAGGAAAGCCGTTGAAGCCGGACGCGAGGCCTGGCTGGCCGGACGGATGCCGAAGAAACTCGACAGCGCCGCACCCAGTTCCCCGGTGGGCGGAATGATTTCGTCCAAGACGTCCTGAGTGAAGGAAGAAGACAAGACCAC
>CANIIN010000305.1 GCA_947467405.1 Betaproteobacteria bacterium
AGTCTGAATTAGTTCATTCTCCAGCATGGGAGTTCAGGACCGCTTCAGCTGACCGCCACTTGAGCCACGCACGCAAATTCGCCAAGGATTCGGAAGCAGCGGAGTCCGCGGCGAGCATCAGGACTCTTGTTCCAGCAAGGCTCCCATCTGCGGGAAGAAGCCGAAGAATCACCAGCGCTGAAGAAAGGTATGAGCCTTGCGCCACCGTCGCAAAACCCTCTTCGCCGGCTCTTGACACCCATCGAGCCTTGCCCTTTGCGTCAATGGTCAAACGAACCAGTGCAGTCCCGTGCTTGAGCCGCACCACGACCAGCGTGCCTGACAGAGAAATCAGCACGGCTATGGAAAGATAGACTGCCAGACCGGTCGGCAACCCGGCCAGCACCGTGACCAGCGCTCCCAGATGAAAAAGTAACGCGAGCCAAGTCAATCGGTGCGAAGGAACGATCTCGATCTGAATCGGATGCGTCAAACCTTGGCAAAAACCAGCGTACCGTTGGTGCCACCGAATCCAAACGAATTGGACAAGGCGAGATCAATCTTCATCGGACGCGCGACGTTGGGAACGTAATCCAGATCGCAACCTTCACCGGGCTGGCTAAGGTTGATAGTCGGCGGTGAGATCTGGTTCTGAACGGCCAACGCGGTAAAGACAGCCTCAATCCCGCCTGCCGCACCGAGCAGGTGCCCGGTCATGGACTTTGTCGAGTTCACAGCTAGGCGCTTGGCATGATCGCCAAAACAGCGCTTGACCGCCAATGTTTCGGCAACGTCTCCAAGTGGCGTCGATGTGCCATGGGCATTGAGGTAATTCACCTCGCCGGCGTTGCGACGGCCATTGCGCAAGGCATTGGTCATGCAGCGAGCCGCCCCGTCGCCGTCCTCGCATGGTGCAGTAATATGGTTCGCATCAGCACTCATGCCGTAGCCGGCCAATTCGCAATAAATTCGCGCCCCACGCTTGCGGGCATGCTCGTACTCTTCGAGAACAAGTACCCCCGAGCCTTCACCAAGGACAAAGCCATCACGATCCTTGTCCCAAGGACGACTGGCTGCGGTTGGGTCATCATTGCGCGAGGACAGTGCCCGCGCGGCATTAAATCCCCCCAACCCCAATGGCGAAACGGTTGCTTCCGCACCGCCGGCAACCATGACATCTGCATCACCGTATTCGATCAGGCGTCCGGCTTCACCAATTGAGTGATTCGCCGTTGTGCAAGCGCTGACCACCGCGAGGTTCGGACCCTTTAGACCGAACATGATCGACAATTGTCCCGAGATCATGTTGATGATGGTGCCAGGCACAAAGAACGGCGAGATCTTGCGCGCACCGCCTGCTGCATAGGCGATCTGCGTCTCTTCGATCAGCGGCAAACCACCGATACCCGAGCCGATGCATACACCAATCTGGGTCCGATCCTCCTGGTCGAGGTTGATTCCGGAATCCTTCAGTGCCTCGATTGCGGCAGCAAGGCCGTAGTGTATGAAGGTATCGAAGCGTCTCGCTTCCTTGGCCGCGATGTATTTTGTCGCGTCAAAGTCCTTCACTTCACCGGCAATATGTGTAGGAAACGGGGACGGATCAAATCGGGTAATACGCCCGATTCCCGATTTGCCCGCCAGAATATTGGCCCAAGCGTCAGCAACAGTATTGCCGACTGGAGATATGATTCCCAGGCCCGTTACTACGACTCTGCGACGACTCAATTCGGCCTCTGTTCTGAATGGACATCCAGCCTGGAGACCCGATCCGCCGCCCAAGATCCGGGCAGAGTCGGGCAGACTGGCTGCCCTGAGGGGAAACCAGTCCTACTTGGACTGGGACGAAACGTAATTGATCGCTTGCTGAACGTTCGTGATCTTCTCGGCCTCTTCGTCCGGAATTTCAGTCTCGAACTCCTCTTCGAGAGCCATCACGAGTTCCACGGTATCCAGAGAGTCGGCACCCAGGTCGTCAACAAACGAGGACTCGTTCTTGATCTCGGCCTCGTTTACACCGAGCTGTTCTGCAACGATCTTCTTGACACGCTGTTCGATATTATCCATTTGGCGCTCCTCCCCTTTCGTGGCGAAGTGATCATTCTATAAAGGACGAAATTCTAGCAGATTCAAGCGCGAATCGCCTGAATTCCGAACCAAAATCAGTTCATGTACATGCCACCATTGACGTGCAATGTGGTACCCGTCACATACCCTGCCTGAGGCGAAGCCAGGAATGCCACCGCAGCCGCCACGTCCTCAGGCGCCCCGAGTCGCCCAAGTGGAATCTGGCCAAGAAGGGCGGACTTCTGCGCTTCGGCAAGACCCTTCGTCATATCCGTATCGATGAACCCCGGGGCCACGCAATTCACCGTCACATTGCGGCTGCCGATCTCTCTCGCCAGTGACCGCGTCATGCCTGCAATACCCGCTTTCGCCGCGGCGTAATTCATCTGCCCGGCATTTCCGCTCGAACCGACAACGGAGGTGATGTTGATGATCCGCCCCGCCCTTGCCTTCATCATTCCCCGCAGAACGGCCTTGGACATGCGGAAGACCGACTTCAGATTGGTATCAATGACCGAATCCCATTCGGATTCCTTCATGCGCACGGCAATATTGTCCTGGGTAATGCCAGCGTTGTTGACCAGCACGAAGACAGGTTGCCCGAACAATCCCTCCACCTCGGCGACCAGCGCTTCAACCCGGCCGGCATCACGCACGTCGAGCACCAGTCCCTTGCTTCCGTTTCCAAACCCGGACAAGTCAGCAGTAATGCGATCAGCGCCCTCCTGGGTGGTTGCAGTGCCGACGGTTTGAAATCCTGCCGCCCCCAGAGCCTGCGCAATAGCCTTGCCGATTCCCCGCGATGCCCCAGTCACCAGTGCCACACGGTTCTCTTGCATATCAAACCTTTCCGAACAGAACCAGACCGGCATCGATACCCGCACGGTCTGCCAGAGCCAAACCTTCCAAGCCTGCGACGATACGCTTGGAAAGCGGACCGAGGACCTTGCCGGGACCGCACTCGAATACGTGCGTAACACCCTCAGCCGCCATTTTCCGAACGCAATCAGACCACAGCACCGCGTGATCCGCCTGGCGAACCAGCGCATCCGCAATTCCCGCCGCATCCGCACGGCCTGCTGCGTCAACGTTGTGGATGACCGGAATGGCGGGCGCCTTGATATTCACATTCTTCAACGCCTCAGCCAGGCGTACTGCAGCGGGAGCCATCAATGACGAGTGGAATGGCGCACTGACAGGTAATGCGACGGCGCGCTTTGCGCCGCGCGCCTTTGCCGCAACGATAGCCCGCTCAACCGCCTTGGCATGCCCGGCAATCACGACCTGCCCCGGCGCATTGAAATTGACAGCCTCCACGACCTGGCCTTGCGATGCTTCGGCACACGCGGCGCGAACGCCCTCGTCATCAAGGCCCAGCAGTGCTGCCATGCCGCCTTCACCCAGGGGCACCGCACTTTGCATGGCCTGCGCTCGCAAACGAACCAGCGGCAGTGCATCCGCGAACGTCATGGCTCCGGCCACGACCAGCGCCGTATATTCACCAAGGCTGTGCCCGGCAACCACCGCAGGAGTCTGCCCTCCCAGTTCCTGCCATGCACGATAGGCGGCAAATCCGACCGTGACCATCACCGGTTGCGTATTCACCGTGCTGTTCAGTTCGGCGGCGGGTCCTTCGGCAATGAGTTTCGCGACATCCTGCTTGAGCACATCGGAGGCCTCGGCCAATACGTCACGCACCGCCGGGATATCAGCGTAGCCATTCAACATCCCGACAGACTGCGAACCCTGCCCCGGAAACACCATTGCGAGCTTCAATGTCACTTCTCCTCATCGTTCATTTTCAGAATTCGACCAGCGCGGCGCCCCAGGTGAACCCGCCGCCCACACCTTCCAGAAGCAACTTCTGCCCGCGCTGGATGCGACCGTCGCGAACACCACAGTCAAGTGCCAAGGGCACCGAGGCGGCCGACGTATTCGCATGCCGGTCCACGGTTGTAATCACCCGCGTTGCTTCGATACCGAGCCGCTTGGCAGCGGCCTCAAGTATTCGCACATTCGCCTGGTGCGGGATCAGCCAATCAACATCCGCCGGAGCAAGGCCACACGCACCAAGGGCTTCCCGTCCCACCTCATCAAGAACGCGAACCGCAAACTTGAATACTGCCGGTCCATCCATCTGCAAGAAGGGCGAGCCGACAATCTCGCCACGGTTGACGTTGCCGGGAACAGACAGGATGCCGGAATGCGCCCCATCGGCATGCAAGGCGGTCGCCAGGATGCCGGGTTTCGATTCCGCACTGAGAACCACCGCCCCGGCACCATCGCCAAACAGCACCGCCGTCGTGCGATCCTTCCAGTCCAG
>CANIIN010000306.1 GCA_947467405.1 Betaproteobacteria bacterium
CTGCCGCGCGCGCTTGTCTTGTTGGCGTCCCTGCTGCTGTTTTCTCAGGCGTTGCTGGCCGAAACGACCCATCCCCGCCCGGTCCCGCCGCCCCAGGAAGTCGTGCGTCTGGCCTTTATCGACCCCTTGAGCGGTTCCTTTGCCAATGCCGGGGAGTCGAGCCTGCGGCACTTCCGCGCGGCCGTCGAAACGCTTAACGAACGTGTGCCGCTGAAGAACTACAAGTTCACGGTCACGGGCTTCGACAACAAAGCGACGGTGCAGGATTCCCTGACGCAACTGCGTCTGGCGATCGACCAGGGCTATCGTTTCATCGTGCAGGGCCAGAGTTCGGCGGCAGCGCTGGCGCTGAGCGACGCCATTTCGAAGCACAACGCGCGCGACCCGGCGCGCGCGGTGCTGCTCCTGAACTACGCCGCCCTCGATCCGGATCTGACGGAATCGAAATGCTCGTTCTGGCATTTCCGTTTCGACGCATCGGTGGACATGCGCGTGGAAGCGCTGGGCGGCGCCATCGAGAAAACGCCCGCCATTCGCGCCGTGTACATCATCGGCCAGAACTATTCCTTCGGGCAGCAGGTATCGCGCGCGGTGAAGGACATGCTGGCGCGTCGGCGTCCTGACGTGAAGGTGGTTGGCGACGAACTGCACGCCATCGGCCAGGTGCACGATTTCGCACCGTACATCGCCAAGATCCGCGCCTCGGGCGCCGACACGGTGGTGACCGCCAACTGGGGTAATGACCTGACACTGCTGGTGAAGGCTGCGCGAGAGGCGGCGCTCGACGTGAGTTTCTATACCTTCTACGCCGGTTCACTCGGCGCGGTGACGGCAATCGGCGAGGCCGGCGTTGGTCGCGTCAAGCAGGTCAACGAATGGCACGCCAACGTGCCGTCGCGCGAGGCCGAGGCGTTCGCGCGTCGCTACAAGGCCAAGTACGGCGAGGACTGGTTCTTCTTTCGCGCCAATACGCTGGTCGACATGCTGGCCGAAGCGGTGGTGAAGTCCGGCTCGGTTGACCCGGTGCGGGTGGCCTATGCGTTGGAGGGGGATCGCTATCGGACGCCGACCGGCGATGTCGAGATGCGCGCCGCCGATCATCAGTTGCTGCAGCCGCTGTTCGTGTCGACGCTGGTGCGCACCGTGGCACGCGGCGGCGACAAGACGGTGCAGCACGACGTCGAGGGAACCGGCCTCGGTTTTGCCACGGACCGGCGCATCGAACCCTGGGTGACGGCGCTGCCGACGGCCTGCCGGATGGAGCGTCCGCCGGTGCCCGTGACATTGAAGAAGTGACTCCCCGTTGCCCAATCCAAGTATCCGATGAATCGCGCCTGTTTGACCGAATGCCCGGGTTCATGCAGTGCGCGATGGGGTGGCGGCTACAATGCCGCCGATGAGCGACAAATTTCCTGACTGGCCGGATGCGCGCGCCGCGCGGCGCTTTTTCGATCGCGCAGCGCGGACTGTTGACTCTGCCGACGTGCTGGCGCGCGAAGTGGAGCGACGCATGCAGGAGCGGCTGGAGCTGGTGCGCATCGAACCCTCGCGCATTCTCGATCTCGGTTGCGGCACTGGCCAGGGCGTGCAGGGGCTGCGTGATCGCTACCCACAGGCCGACGTGATCGGCGTCGATTTCTCTGAAGCCATGTTGTCGGTTGCGCGCCAGCGGCGCAGCGCGCCCGCGCGCTGGTTGGACAGGTTGACCGGTCGCGGCGCGGCCTGGCTATGCAGCGATTTCGGTCGGTTACCGTTCGCCGAGGGAAGTATCGACCTGGCCTGGTCCAATCTGGCATTGGCCTGGGCCGTTGATCCGCCTCGGATGTTTGGTGAACTGCATCGCACGCTGAAGCCGGGCGGGCTGCTGATGTTCTCGAGCTACGGCCCGGACACGCTGCGCGAAATGCGCACGGCGTTTGCAGCGGCAGACGATCTGCCGCACACGCATCGCTTTGTCGACATGCACGATCTGGGCGACATGCTGGTCGAAAGCGGCTTTGCAACGCCGGTGATGGACATGGAGACCATCACGCTAACCTATGCCGACTTTGCGTCGATGGCGGCCGATCTGCGTTGCACCGGACAGGTGAATGCGTCGGCGGGAAGGCGTCGCGGACTGACCGGACGCGAATCGCATGAACGCGTCGTCAAAGCCTACGAAAACCTGCGAAGGGACGGCAGCCTGCCCGTCACGTTCGAAATCGTTTACGGTCATGCTTGGCGAGGTGAGCCGCGTGCAGCGGCCGGCGGGCCCCAGGTGATGAAGTTTGAAAAGCGTGCGGACAAGGCGTCAAAGCGCGACGTCTGAGTGCGTTGCGCGCGAAACTAGCGACATGATGGATGTGATCGGTCCGATAAATCGGTGTCGAGTACGTCGCTATGCATCGCGCAGTTCTGAGAGTCATTCTCACTGCGCATGCTAACGATTTTCAATGCCAATACCTTGCCGCAGCGTGACTAGTATGTTAATTTAGCACGGCTTTTTTTGCGGTTCCCTCCAGGCGCAACAGCTTGTCTTCCTGACGACTACGTCAGGTATCGGGCGCCACACACAGAACATGCAATATGCAACGAGCATTGAGAACGGCGTGCGCAACATCCTGCCGCAACGGGAAAGTCTGTGCACACAGGCCGGATTCCAGGGAATAGAAACAGTGAGGACACGATGAAGAAGAAAATCGCGGGGCTGACAAGCGCACTGTTGGCATTGCCGCTCGCGCTGCAGGCTGGCGTGGCATCTGCCGCATACCAGCTCAACCTGACTCCGGGGGTTACCAGGAACTCGTTGTCGAGCTATGACCTGCACAACCTCATGATGTGGGTCATTCTGGTGATCTTCGTCGGTGTATTCGGCATGATGTTCTATTCGGTGTACGCACACCGCAAGTCGAAGGGCCACAAGGCAGCGACCTTCCACGAGAACACGACCGTGGAGCTGATCTGGACCATCATCCCGCTGATCATCCTGGTGTTCATGGCATGGCCCGCGACCAAGTCGCTGATCCAGTTGCGTGACACGTCCAATCCGGACATGACCGTCAAGGTCACCGGCTACCAGTGGAAGTGGGGCTACGACTACATCAAGGGCGAAGGCGAGGGCATCAGCTTCCTGTCCCAGCTGGCCACGCCGCGCGATCAGATAGAGGGCAAGGCGCCGAAGGGTGAGAACTACCTGCTCGAAACCGACAATTATCTGGTGGTGCCGGTCGGCAAGAAGGTGCGCATCCTGACCACTGCCGGCGACGTGATCCATTCCTGGTTCGTGCCGGCGTTCGGTGTGAAGCAGGATGCCATCCCCGGATTCGTGCGTGACACGCAGTTCCGCGCCGAGAAGGAAGGCATCTACCGCGGCCAGTGCGCCGAGCTGTGCGGCAAGGAGCATGGCTTCATGCCGATCGTGGTGGAAGTCGTTTCCGCCGAGAAGTACACCGCCTGGGTTGCCGAGAAGAAGAAGGCCATGGCTGCAGCAGCGGACGATCCCAACAAGAAGTGGGACTTTGCCGAAATGAAGGCGCGCGGCGAGAAGGTCTATGCCGCCAACTGCGTGGCCTGCCACCAGGCCAACGGTCAGGGCATCCCCGGCAGCTTCAAGGCGCTGGATGGTTCAGCTCTGGTGAAGGGCCCCGCCAAGGGTCACATCGATATCGTCCTGAACGGCAAGGCCGGTACGGCCATGGCGGCCTTCGGCAAGCAGCTCTCGGATACCGACATCGCAGCCGCCATCACCTATGAGCGCAACAGCTGGAGCAACAAGACCGGAGACGTTGTGCAGCCGTCCGATGTGAAGGCGGCCCGCAAGTAAGCGGCGCCCGCTCGATAGCGCAACGCAACGTCCCAGACAACAGAATCAGGCATCAGGAGAAACCCATGAGCGCAGCTCTCGACAATCACGGCCACGCACACGATGACGGCCACGGGCACGACGATCATCACGATCATCACCCGAGCGGCTTCATGCGTTGGGTCAAGACGACCAACCACAAGGACATCGGCACCATGTACCTGTGGTTCAGTTTCGCCATGTTCATGGTCGGCGGAGTCATGGCCATGATCATCCGCGCCGAGTTGTTCCAGCCCGGCATGCAGATCGTGTCGCCCGAATTCTTCAACTCCATGACCACTTACCATGGCCTGATCATGGTGTTCGGCGCCATCATGCCGGCGTTTGTCGGCTTCGCGAACTGGCAGATCCCGCTGATGATCGGCGCGCCGGACATGGCGTTCCCGCGCATGAACAACTGGAGCTTCTGGCTCCTGCCGCCGGCAGCCATCCTGCTGGTGTCGTCGTTCTTTCTGCCGGGCGGCGGAGCCGGCGTGGGCTGGACCATGTATGCCCCGCTGACCACGCAGATGGGGCCGGGAA
>CANIIN010000307.1 GCA_947467405.1 Betaproteobacteria bacterium
CGGCTGAATTCGCCGACCGAATTCACCAGCCTGATGCTAGCCCGTTCCCGGCACCTGCGAAGCCAGCCAGTCGCCGGCATCGGTCCACGCGGCGGCCGGCATGGAACGGCGGAAGAACCCGAAATGACCCACCGCCTGCACGCCGTAATCGGCGGGCGTCATGCGGTCATTGATGCGTTTGGCGTTGGGGTAGAAGAATTCCAGATCGATGTCCGAGCCGGGTGGCACCACTTCATCGTCGGACAGCGTCACATGGCGGATGACGGCGCGCAAATCGTCGTTGTGCGGACGGATCGGCTGGCCATCGACGGTGATGAAGAAATGCGGCGTGCGCAGGTACAGCGACATTTCGTAGCCCAGCGCGAACGGAATGCTCATCTTTTCTTCCATGCGCTTCTGCCATGCTCGCGGCATGCGCGCCAGCAGCGGCGCCATGATGTGCGAGCGCAACCACATGCGCTGGCGCTGCGGCGATGGCCATTTGGCGTAGTAGCCGTGCGAGGTGCCCATCAGGAACACGGCGCGCCAGCGTGATGCATGTCGCGTCAGGCCGAGGATCTGCCCACCGAAGGAATGCCCGACCACGGTCGGGATGTGATCGGGAAAACGGTGCGCCAGATAGTCGGCCACCACGGTTTGGTCGATGCGTCCCGAATCCAGGCTATTGCGTCCGTGCGGCGCCGGCACCATCTCGAACAGCGAGCCGCCCACGCCGCGATAGTCATAGGCCAGCAGCGTGAAGCCGCGCGCCGCCAGATGCGTGGCGAAGGCGCGGTAATACTGTCGCGGCGTCGCCATCGATGAGTTGATCTGCACCGTGATGCCGTTGCCGCGGCCGCCATTGTCGCTGGCCGCCGGCAGGTGGAGCGTGGCGGCGAGGTTGATGTTGTCGGGCGTCTGGATGAAGACATCCTCGACTTGCACGCTGTCTGCCGCGGGATCGTTTGTCTTGCCGCCTGCCGCCTTGTCCTGCCTTGAATCTCCAGCCATCGTTCCCGGGCTCCTCAACGCACGCCGAGGATGCGGCCGATCTCGGCCACCCAGGCGCCGACCTTGATGCCGTCGGCCAGCAGTTCGGTGGCGGCGTGCTCGAACATGTCCTCGACCGACTTCAGGCGATCGGCGATCCAGGACTGTTCGGAGTCGGCCTTGCCGAGGATGCTGCGCAGTTGCTCCACTTCGGCGCGCAGTTCCTGAACCTTGGGGCCATCGCCCTGGATGTCGGCGAGTTTCTTCGAGACGTCGTCGGCGAGGCGCTTGGCGGCGTCGATGTCGAGGGGTGGGTTGCTCATGGGGTGCTCCGTGATTGCTTAGGGATTCGCTGAACAAGGGGGCAAGCCCCCTTGTATATCCCCGACTTCAGAGGGAAACTTTTTCGGGCGGTTTCATTTCCAGGACTTGATCAGCGCTTCCTTAGATGCCCAAAACGGACAATTCATGCCGACATCCTACTCTCGTGCCCGAGTCGCCGTCTTGCCGGGGCCGGCGCTGACCCGATCCGCCGCCCTGATGGCGTCACAGTAAATGAACAGGGTGTACTGGAAGATGCTTACCTGGTAAAGATCTTCATGAAATGGAGGCGATAATTTCGATGAAATGTCGGTCAGTCTCCGAGTCGAACCAGTGCGCCGCCGGCGGCGCGCGCGTCGGCTTCGTCGTGCGTCACCAGCAGCACCGGCAGGCGTTGCGCGGCGGCGTGTTCGAACACGAAGCGCCGGAAGTCTTCGCGCAGTTTCGTATCGAGCTTGTTGAACGGTTCGTCCAGCAGCAGCGCGCGCGGCGCCGACAGCAGGGTGCGCATCAGCGCCGCGCGGGCGCGCTGGCCGCCCGACAGCGTGGCCGGATCGCGCTCGGCGAATCCCGCCAGGCCGGCATCCTCCAGCGCCGCGTCGATACGCTCGCGTCGTGCCGCGCCACGGATGTCAGGCTGCAGGCCGAAGGCGAGATTGGCGCCCACCGACAAGTGCGGAAAGAGCAGGTCGTCCTGGAACTGGATGCCAATGCGTCGTGCCTCGGGGGGCAGCAGGGTGATGTCGTCATCGCCGATCGCCACGCGGCCCGTAGCGCGGAACGTCGGCGCCAGCGTGCCCGAGATGAAGGCCAGCAGCGTGGACTTGCCCGAGCCGCTCGCGCCCATCACCGTCAGCACCTCGCCGGCTGCGATGCGTGCGTCCAGACGCGGCACCAGCACAGTGTCGTGCAGACGGATCTCGATGCCTTCCAGGCGCAGAGTTCTAGCAGGCATTGGCAAGGCAGCCGCGGACAACGCGGAAGGACCAGCCGCGGACAACGCGGAAGACGCGGATAAAGTCAAAAGACATGGGATCAGCTTTTTTCAGTGCAATCTTGGTTGGCATGAGTTGGAATGAGTTTGCAATTGGATGCGAAAAGCGAATGAATGGTTTTATCCGCGCGCAGAGTGCTAGCCGGCATTGACAGGGCAGCCGCGGACAACGCGGAAAGCGCGGATAAAGTCAAAAAACATGCGATGGTTTTTTCTCAATGGAATTTACGTGGCGCGATGTGCATTGGCATGATTTGGCCATTGAATGGGAAGAATGAAAGAGGGTTTTATCCGCGTTGTCCGCGTTCTCCGCGGCTCTTCATCAGTCCGCGGCGCCGCATCAAAACAGGAACGGCCAGCGCAAGCATATACGCCATCAGCGGCAGCAGCGATTGCACGAAGGCGTACACGCCCATGACGCGCCGGTCGGCCCCGGACGACAGCGTCACCGCTTCGGTGGTCAGCGTCGCCAGCCGCCCGTTGCCGGCAAAGAGCGTCGGCAGGTACTGCCCGGCGCTGACCGCAAAGGCCACGGCGCAGGCGATGGCCAGCGGTGCCAGCAGGAGCGGCAGCTTCACGCGCCACAGCACGCGCGCCTTGGATGCGCCCAGGCTGGCGGCGCTGCGCGCATAGCGCGGATCCAGCGCGCGCCACGGATCGCCCAGCGACAGGAACAGATAAGGCAGCACGAACAGCAGGTGCGCCCACACCACGGCGAACAACGTGCCGTCCAGCGAGGTCTTCACCAGCAGCACCTGCGCGCCGAACAGGAACGCCACCTGCGGCAGCAGCAACGGCGTGTACAAGAGCCAAAGAAAGCGCGTGTCCGAACTGGAAAACCTGCAATGGCGTGGCGCGCTTTCTTCTGAAGTGGAGGATTTGCAAGGGGGTTGTGCCCCCTTGCTCAATTTATGCCACAGCGAGCCCGAGCCCACTTTCAGCGAGCGGCGTTGTTCGTTCTCCAGGCAGGCCACCACCAGCACCAGCGCGATGATGGTCGCCAGCACGCCGACCAGCACGGTGTTCCAGCCCGGCGTGGCCAGGCTCGCCGCCTGTCGCGACCAGTTGTCGACTGTCCATTGCGAGGGCAGCACGTCGGGGTAACGCCATTGCCGCGCCAGGGACCACAGTGCCATGGACAGCAGCGACAGCGCCGCCGCGATGAGCAGCACGAGGGCCGGTGTCGCGGCCAGGGCGCGCCACGGAGCAAGCCTGCGGCCGCGCGCGCCGCGCCGGATCCACGCCTGCATGAGCGTGGCGGCGATGCGTTCTGCGCCGCGCCACAGTGCCACCGCGGCCATGACGATGGCCAGTTGCAGCGTGGCGGCGGCTGCAGCGGGAAAGTAGCGCGTCACATCCGCGTCAGTGAACCAGCGCACCGCCATCACCGCCAGCGTGGGCGGATTGGCCGGGCCGAGGATGAGCGCCACGTCCACGTTGGACAGCGAGAACGCCAGCACGGCATAGACCGGCAGCCGCACCTGCGCGTAGATTGGCGGCAGCACGCCCTTCAGCCAGGCCATCGGTGCGCTGTACCCGAGCGAGCGCCCGATGGCGATCACTTCGTGCGCGCGCACCTGGTTGCGCGCCGCGAACATCATCAGCAGCAGGTAGGGCGTTTCCTTGATCACCAGGCCGAGCACCAGCGCCATGCCCCAGGGGTCGTTGACAGTGGCGACGTCGGGCGGCACGGGCCAGATGGACGCCACCGCGTTGATGACTCGTGCGATCCAGCCGCTGGGCAGCATCAGGAAGGCGAAGCCGATGGCCAACGCCGAGTGCGGCGTGGCCAGCACCGGGGCGAGCAGGGCGCCCATGCGTGGCAGGGTGCGGCTGTGCAACTGGCCGTCGTCGGCGAAGGCGCAGAGCAGGATGGCGAGCAAAAAAGAGATCAGCGTCGCGGCCAAGCCGGTGACGATGGTCAGCGTGACGCCGTGCGCGATGCCAGGCTGATCGAAGAGTGCACGCCACGAATCGAGATTGAACTCATGCCCGCCGAGCGCGGGCAGGTAACCGAAAGCCGGCAGCAGCGTGCCGATCAGGCCCGTGGCGATGGGCGCGATGAAC
>CANIIN010000308.1 GCA_947467405.1 Betaproteobacteria bacterium
ACACGAAAATGGTCACGCCGTCCTGCCGCGACAGGTCGACCATGAGCTGCCAGAAACTGTCGCGTGCGATCGGGTCCACGCCCGAGGTCGGCTCGTCCAGGATCAGCACCTCGGGCCGGTGGATCATGGCCACGGCCAGCGACAGGCGCTGGCGCTGGCCCAGCGGCAGCGCATCGGGAAATGCGTCGATGTGCGCTTGCAGGCCGAAACGCGTGATGAGTTCCTGCACGCGCGCCGCGATAGTTGATTCATGCATGCGGAACAGCCGGGCATGCAGTTCGAGGTTCTGCCGCACCGACAGTTCGGTGTAAAGCGAGAACGACTGCGACATGTAGCCGACACGGCGCCGCGTGTTGATGTCGCGCGTATCGATGGGGTTGCCGAACAGCGCGGCGCTGCCTTCGCTGGCCGGCAAGAGGCCCGTCAGCATCTTCATGGTGGTGGTCTTGCCGCAGCCGTTGGAGCCGAGGAAGCCGAAGATCTCGCCGCGCTCGATGCGAAAGCTCACGTCCTCCACGGCGGTGAAGCCGTCGAAGCGCCGCGTCAGGTGGTGCGCCTCGATGGCCGTCTCGCTGTGATGCGCGGGACGCGGCGGCACCACCAGGGCGTGATGCCCGGCGCGCTGCGCCGCCGGGAGCAGCGCGATGAAGGCGTCTTCGAGCGACCCCGCTGATCCGTTCTCGCCGTGCGCACCATCGACACCATTGGTACCCGCACCGGCCTGCTCGCGCACCGCGCGCGGCGTGCCCGCCGCCAGCACGCGCCCGGCGTTCATGGCCACCAGCCAGTCGAAACGCGCCGCTTCTTCCATGTAGGCCGTGGCCACCAGCACGCTCATGCCCGGTTGGTGCACGCGCATGCGTTGGATGAGCTCCCAGAACTGCCGGCGCGACAACGGGTCCACGCCGGTGGTGGGTTCATCCAGAATCAACAGGTCCGGGTCGTGGATCAGCGCGCAACAAAGGCCGAGCTTCTGTTTCATGCCGCCGGAGAGTTTGGCGGCGGGCCGGTCGGCGAATTCGGCGAGGCCGGTGGCCTCCAGCAGTTCGGCAATGCGTTTCTCGCGCTCGGCGCGGGCGTGGCCGAACAGGCGTCCGAAGAAATCGATGTTCTCGAACACCGACAGCGTGGCGTAAAGGTTCTGCCCCAGGCCCTGCGGCATGAAGGCGATGCGCGGGCAGACGGTGCGGCGATGATCGGCATCGGCCATGTCGCCACCTAGCACTTCGATGCTGCCGGCCTGTATCTGGCGCGCGCCGGCGATCAGCCCGAGCAGGCTCGACTTGCCCACGCCGTCCGGGCCGATGAAGCCGGTGATGCAACCGGCGGGAATGTCGAGGTCCACACCTTCGACGGTCACGCTGGCGCCATAGCGATGGCTGAGGCCGCGAAGCTTGACGACCGGTGCTTCGATACGCGCTTCGCTCATGACGGAAGGCGGAAGGCTGCCGCGGATGAACGCGGACAAACGCGGAAATTCATGGTCTTTATTCGGTTTGTGATGGCATTACGCATCGTGAATGCAACGACCGGAAAACGCCCTGCTTTTGATCCGCGTTCTCCGCGTTCATAAGCGGCAAACGCCCTTCGGTTTTCCGCAGCATGCCTCACTGCGGCAGCTGCACCTGCAGATTGACCGGCCAGTCCACGCTATCCGACAGGCGCACCGTGGCCACGCCGGGCAGGCCGGTCTTGACGCGGTCCATGTAGCGCTCCAGCAGGTCCGGTGCGACGCGCGCCTTGACGCGAAATACCAGCTTCTGGCGCTCGGATGTCGTCTCCACGGTCTTGGGCGTGAACTGCGCCTCGGCGGACACGAAGCTCACCTTGGCCGGAAACACGTACTGCGGCGCGGCGTCGAGGACGATGCGCACCTCGGAACCGATGGCCAGTCCGCCTGCCACCGTCTCGGGCAGGAAGAAGTTCATGTACACCTCTGAGAGGTCGATGAGCGTCAGCACCTTGCCGCCGCCCGCGATCACTTCGCCGGGTTGCGCCACGCGATGCTGCACGCGCCCGTCGCGCGGGGCTTTCAGCGCGGTGTCGTCGTTTTCGATGCGCACGCGCTGCACCGCGGCGCGCGCCGCCTCGATGGTGGATTCGGCCTCCGTGACCTGTGCTTTGGACGACATGATGGCCGACTCGACTTCCAGCGACTGCGATTCCGCGGCGGCCAGCGCCGAGCGCGCACCATCGCGTCGCGCGCGGTCCACGTCGAGCTTCTGCGCCGAAATGAAGCCTTTGGCAACCAGGTCTTCCGAGCGCTTGAATTCGCGCTCCGTGAGGGCGAGTTCCGACTTGCGTTGCTCGATCAGCGCCGCGTTGCTGCCGCGCATGCTCTCGCGCTGCCGCACCACCGCCTGCGCCGTGGCGCGCGCGCTTTCGCTGCGCCGCAATTGCGCCTCGGCCTCGCGCAGCGCGGCGTTCAACGTATCGCTTTGCATGATGGCCACGGTCTGCCCGGCTTTCACCATGTCGCCTTCATCGACCAGGATGTCGTTGATGCGGCCCGCCGCCTTGGTGGAGATGTCGATGTCCACGGCTTCGATGCGCCCGTTGCCGCTGGCGAAGGCCGTGGGCAGGGCGGCCGTCTGCTTCGACTTCCAGTTCCAGTAGCCTCCTGCGGCAATGGCCGCCATGACCACCGCAGCAATCCATTTCAGGCGCATATTCATGTCTGCTTGCTTTCTTGCCTTGTCGCTGTCGAGGGCGAACCCCGCGGACAAGTCTTGCTTGTCTGGGGGGTGTTGATGCCACGGCCCGATAAGAACGTTTTACCGCAAATGGCCCTCTGACACCTTGCGGTGGGTCAAGCACGACCGGCGCAGCGCATTGGCGCGTGGGGGACGAAATGCCCGTAGATGCCCGTCTGGAGCCGATCTTCACGGCATGGCCCGGTCTGTCGCCAGGCGTGGCGAAACGGTCGGAGCGGCGTTCCACGGTGCTACGCCCGGGCGGTTAAAATGCGCTCTCGATGCGGTGCCCCATACAGGAGAAGAGCGGCCTCCCAAGCCCCCGCCGCGCCCGACGTCATCGACGCCAAGTGATCACCGACAGGAAGCACGCCCAGCATGAACCAGAAGACCACGCAGGACGAACACGAATTCTCCGGCGCATCCGAAGTGCGCATGCGCTTTGACGTTCCGGCGCTGGAAGCCTACATGGCCAGACATGTCGAGGGCTTCAAGGGCCCGCTTGCCGTCGAGCAGTTCAATGGCGGCCAGTCCAACCCGACTTATCGCCTCACCGCTCCCAGCGGCCGCTACGTCATGCGCTCCAAGCCCGGCCCGGCCGCCAAACTGCTGCCCTCGGCGCACGCCATCGACCGCGAGTACCGCGTCATGACGGCGCTGGCCAAGGCGGACTTCCCGGTGCCCAAGACCTACTGCCTGTGCGAAGACGAATCGGTGATCGGCCGCGCCTTCTTCATCATGGACTGCATGGAAGGCCGCATCCTGTGGGATCAGGGCATTCCGGGGGTCACGAACGCGGTGCGCGGACAGATGTACGACGAGATGAACCGCGTCATCGCGCAACTGCATTCGGTGGATTACCAGGCCATCGGCCTGGGGGACTTCGGCAAGCCGGGCAATTACTTCGCGCGCCAGATCGGTCGCTGGTCCAAGCAGTACCGCCAGTCCGAAACCGAGAAGATGCCGGCCATGGACCGCCTGATCGAATGGCTGCCGGAGAACATCCCGGAGGGCGATGAGACCTCCATCGTGCACGGTGACTATCGGCTGGACAACATGGTGTTTCATCCCACCGAGCCGCGCGTGGTCGCGGTGCTGGACTGGGAACTCTGCACGCTCGGCCACCCGCTGGCGGATTTTTCCTATCACTGCATCAGCTGGCACATCCCCGGCGGGCTGTTCCGCGGCATCAGCGAGCTGGACCTCAATTCGCTCGGCATTCCCGACGAGTCGTCTTATGTGAAGGCCTACTGCAAGCGCACCGGCCGCGACCGCATCGACAACTGGGACTTCTACATCAGCTACAACATGTTCCGACTGGCGGCCATCCTGCAGGGCATTGCCAAGCGCTCACTGGACGGTACTGCCGCCAGCGATCGGGCCGACGATGCGGGCAAGCGCGCCGGGCCCCTCGGCGAGATGGGCTGGAAGTTCGCCGAGAAGGTCATTGCGGCGAAGAAGGGCTGAAGGTCGAAGCTGTCGGCGTGTATTGAACGTCAGGTTGATTCAGGAAAGAGATGTTAAGACAAAGTACCGTCATTCCCGCGAAGGCGGGAATCCAGTGTCTTTGACTGCCTCAACGACGCTGGATTCCGGCTCGCCACTGGCGTGGCGTCTGGAATGACGACCCAAGGTTGATTCATAAAATGCAAAGCC
>CANIIN010000309.1 GCA_947467405.1 Betaproteobacteria bacterium
GCAGCGCTACATGCGCGAACTGCATGTCGATGTGCGTGCGCTGCCCGGTTCCGGCGCGGCGGGCGGTCTGGGCGGCGGGCTGGCCGCGCTGGGTGCGGGCATCGAATCCGGATTCGACATCGTGGCGCGTACGCACGATCTCGCTGCGCAAGTTGCCGCAGCAGACATCGTGGTGACTGGCGAAGGGCGGCTCGATGCCACGTCATTGCAGGGCAAGGTCGTGGGCGGCATCCTGGGCATGGCGACGCCGGGTGGGCGCGTGCTGGTGATCTCCGGGGATGTCGAAGCGGGTAGCGCGGATCGGGCACGCGCCGCGAGTCGGGCCGATGTCACCGTGGTGTCGCTGGTCGAGCGCTACGGGCGCGAGGCGGCTCTGCATCGCACGGTGGAACTCATCGCTGCCATCGCCGCCGAGTACGTCGCACGGCAACGTTCCTGAGCTGTCCGTGATGGGGCATGCGCAGTCCTGGCCTACAATGCTCTGCAAATGGCAATCAGTACGGATTCAGGCGCCGCATGCTGACGGCAGCTGATCCGCTGCGTGCCCTGCGGTCCGCAGGCGGGCGGCAAACCCTGACAAGGAGGCGAGGCATGTTCAACAGGCAACCCGGTTCGACCCTTCCGGCCGTGGCAGCGATGGCTGTGCTGTCGCTCTCCGCCACAACGGCATTCGCGCAGGCCTACCCGAACAAGCCGGTGCGCATCGTCGTGCCGTATGTGGCGGGCGGTCCGGTGGATCTGTATCAGCGCAAGTTCGCCGAGAAGTTCACCGCCATCCTCAAGCAGCCGTTCGTGGTCGAGAACCGCGGCGGGGCCAATGGCCTGATCGGCGCGGAAGCGGTGGCGCGCTCGGCCCCCGACGGTTACACCCTGCTCGGCGGAACGGCCGTGTCGTACACGCCGATCTTCAATCGCAATCCGCCGGTCGACATGCTGCGCGACTTCGAACCGGTGGGCATGAGCAACGTCAGCAGCATCTTCATCTTCACCAGCGCCGCGCTGCCGTTCAAGTCACTGAAGGATGTCATCGACTATGCCAAGGCCAATCCGGGCAAGCTGAATTACGGCTCGGGATTTGCGTCCGGGCACCTGGCCGTCGAGATGCTGAAGAAATTCTCCGGCACCGACATGGTCTATGTGCCGTACAAGGGTTCCGCACCGGCGCGTGCCGCGCTGCTGGGCGGTGAAATCCAGCTGGTGGTCGATGTCATCGCCGGCTGGAAGCCGCTCATCGAGGCGGGACGTGCGCGTGGCCTCATCGTGGGGGCGCCGACGCGCTCCACCGTCTTGCCGGAGGTTCCGAGCAACGTCGAGGCCGGCTATCCACGCTGGACCGTGAACTCCAGTGGCAACCTGTGGGCGCCGGCAAAAACGCCGTCGGACATCATCGCCACGCTCAACAAGGCCCAGCAGGAATTGCTCAAGTTGCCCGACGTGGCGCAGATGCTGCTCACCAATGGTTCGCAACCGCAGCCGTCCACGCCGGAAGAGCTGCGCCAGACGCTGATCTCGCAGATGGAGTTCTGGGCCGAGGCGGCCAAGGTGGCGAATTTCAAGCCCGAGTAGCCATGGCGTCGCGCAGCGCCGCCGGCGTTGCAAGGCAATGCGTCAGGTGGCCAATGCACTTAGCACTTACAATAGACATTGATCAGGCAAGCGTCGGGCATCACCTCAATCAGGAGTGAGACATGATCTACAAACGCATACTCGTGGCCGTGGACGGCAGTGCAACCGCCAAGGCGGGACTGGAAGAGGCGATCCGTCTCGCCAAGGACCAGGGCGCGACCCTCGGCCTGCTGCACGTCGTCGATGAAATGAGCGTGTTCCAGTGGCCGGACGGCGCCATGTCGGCCGGCGTGACCATCGAGATCCTCAAGAAGGGCGGCGAGGAAATCATGGAAAAGATTGCCGCGAGCACGCGCAAGAAAGGTCTGGAGCCGGACACCAAGGTGATCGAGTCCATCGGCACGCGTGTGGCCGACGTGGTGGTTGCGCATGCCAAACGCTGGAAGGCCGACCTGATCGTGATGGGTACGCACGGCCGTCGCGGCATCAATCGCATGTTCATGGGCAGCGATGCCGAGCTCACGGTGCGCAACTCGCCGGTGCCGGTGCTGCTGGTCCGCGCAGGCGGTACGGGCAAGAAATAGCGGGTGACGCATGCTGCGCCTGTGCTGCGTGCTGCTGCTGTGCCTGCCCGCAGGATGCGCGGTGGGTTTCGGTATTACCAATGCGCCGCGCGCGCCGAATGACTGTTCCGGCCTGCCGAATCGGCCGGGTTGCTCTCCCTAGGCTCGCGAGCCGGGAGTCCCACGGAGGAAGTGACAGATGACCGTCGAGAAGGTCGACCGGCATGATGTTTTCGTTCCGACCGACAAGGGCAGCGATGAACTGAAGGGCGGCGCGACGCAGCTGCCCGCGTCGCGCATCGAACTGCTGGTCATGCTGGACGGCAAGGCCACGCTGGCCGAGATCATTGCGCGTTTTCCAGATCGCAAGCCTGACGATATTCTGCGCGACGCGCAGATCCTGGCTGATGCCGGCCAGATCGAAATGGCGCGACCCGGGCTCGATGTCGACATCGACTTCAGTTATTTCTTCGGCAACAAGCCCGCCGCCAAGCCGTCGCGGGAAGTGGTGCAACGCGCCGAGCAGGAAGCGGAAGCTGGCACCAGCACTCTCAGCCTGAACGGCTATTACGTCAGCATCGCGCGGCGTGCCGCGGAAAAGAAGGTGCCGTCGGCGCCAGGCGGCAAGTACAGCGTGCTGGCCATCGACGACGATCCGGAACTGCTGCGCCTGTTGCGCTTTCTGATGATGGGAGAGGGCTTCGTGGCGAGTACCGCGGGCAATCGCGAAGAGATCGTCGCCGCGCTGCGCAAGCTGCCGTCGCCGGACGCCATCCTGCTCGACGTGATGATGCCGCAGGCCAACGGCTTCGATGTGCTGTCCAGCATCCGCCGTCATCCGGTGCTGCGCAATATTCCGGTCATCATGCTCACCGCCAAGGCGACGCGCGAGGACGTCATGCGTGGCCTGGTGGGCGGTGCGGACGGTTACATCACCAAGCCCTTCGATCCCGACGTGCTGGTCGCCGGCGTGCGCGCCGTGCTCGGCCTGTACTAGACTCGTTCTTTCCTGCCGTCGGCAGCAAGTTCTGCTCGACCGGCCATGCATCAATAGCAGCCGCGAATCGTGCTCGTGAGCCGTCGATCGCGCCATCGCAGCATGGCACCATTGCAACAGCACACCACAGGAGAACACCATGAAGATAGCCGGCAATGTCACTGAACTGATCGGCAAGACGCCGCTGGTCCGCATCAACCGCCTCAGCCAGGGCTGCGTGGCCGACGTGGTCGCCAAGCTGGAATTCCAGAATCCCGCGCACAGCGTGAAGGACCGCATCGGGCTGGCCATGATCGAAGCCGCCGAGAAGGCCGGCAAGATCAAGCCCGACACCATCATCCTCGAACCCACCAGCGGCAACACCGGCATCGGCCTGGCCATGGTGTGCGCGGCGCGTGGCTACAAACTCACCATCGTCATGCCCGACACCATGAGCAAGGAGCGTCGCATGCTGTTGCGCGCCTACGGCGCCGAGTTGGTGCTGACGCCGGGTGCGGAACGCATGCCGGGCGCGATCAAGCGGGCGGAGGAAATGGCCGCCGCCGATCCGCGCTATTTCATTCCGCAGCAGTTCGAGAATCCCTCCAACCCGGAAGTGCATCGCAAGACCACGGCGGAAGAAATCTGGGCCGACACCGACGGCAAGGCCGATATCCTGATTTCCGGTATCGGCACCGGCGGCACCATTACCGGCGTGGGCGAGGCCCTCAAGGCGAAGAAACCGTCCTTCCGCTGCGTGGCCGTGGAACCGGATGCCTCGCCGGTGCTCTCCGGCGGGCAGGCTGGCTCGCATCCCATCCAGGGCATCGGCGCCGGCTTCGTGCCGAAGATTCTCAACACCAAGGTCTATGACGAGATCGTGCGCGTGAAAAACGACGACGCCATGGACATCGCGCGGCGCATGGCGAAAGAAGAGGGATTGCTGGTCGGCATTTCCTCCGGCGCCGCGATGTGGGCTGCGCTGGAAGTGGCCAAGCGCCCGGAGAACCAGGGCAAGCTGATCGTGGTGATCATTCCATCGTTCGGCGAGCGCTATCTCAGCACGCCGCTGTTTGCGGGACTGGCGGATTAGTCGCGGCGGCCGGCGAACCAGTCTTCAATGCCTGCTGATGTGACCTCATCATGAGCACCTCACGGGGCCTGCCCAGCGTCCTGCGCAATTTGTGGGCGTTCCACATTGCCGCGGAGGAGCAGCAGTTCCAGTTGGCGGCAGCTA
>CANIIN010000310.1 GCA_947467405.1 Betaproteobacteria bacterium
ATGTTTTCCTGGCCGCGCTGGTTGGTGCCGGTGATCTTCAACTCCAGCAGCGGTCCGAGCTTTTCGTCCACGCGCGCTTCGATGACCTCGCCCTGGATCCAGGTGGTGTCGCCGACGAAGTTGAAATTGCGGTATTCGCAACGGGTGCGGTACACCCAGGCGTTGTCGCCGGCGAAGTTGGTGCTGTACTGGCACACCATGGCGTTGCGCTGCGGGCCGATGTCGTAGGTGCTCTGCACGCCGACCTTGTGCGCGAGATCGATGTCCCAGTGCAGGCGCTGCAGCGTGTCCCAGGCGCGGAATTCGTTGCGCGTGTAGAAGCCGCGCAGCACCTTGCGGTTTTCGTAGGCCAGGCGCCACGGCGGGTTGCCGTAGTTGCCCCAGCCCCAGCCGATGTAGAAATTGATGTGGTCAGTGAGGGTGAAGGGGCCCTTGACCATCTTCGGCAGCAGGTCGCCGACCTGGTAGTCCTCCAGATACAGCGTGCCGGATCCGCGGCGGAATTCGTTGTCGTAGGCGGTTTCGATTTCCTCCAGTTGCTGGTCGGTGTAGGGCGTCAATTCGGCCTGGAGGTTCTTGCCGCTTTCCTTCTCGGCGCGCGACTCCTTTTTGTCGCGTTGCTCGCGCTCGACGTGCACGAACCAGTTGGAGGCGGTGATGAGCACATTGTCGTTCTGGTCCCACTGCGCCCAGCGGTTGGTGACCAGCGCGCTGCGGCCGCCGAAGCGCGATTGCTTCTCGTCGACCTTGTCCACCCACATGGACTTGTACAGCTTGGTGCCCAGGGTGATCGGCGCGTGGTAGAAGGTCTCGACGCCGGAGTTGAAGAGCTGCACGCCGCGCAGCGCCTTGCTGGTCTCCTTCTCGAATTCCGGGTCCATCTTCTTGGAGCGGTCGTAGCCCATGGTGGTTTCGTAACCGGGCGGCGCGATCATGCCGCCCCAGCGCGTGGTCTCGCCGTACTCGGCGTCGGTGAAGAGCGGGTTATCGTCGCCGATGCCGATGGCCCAGTGGCGGATGGTGTCGGCCGTGGCGATCGTATTCCACGGCGTCTTGGTGATGATGCCGCCGCGCAGCGTGGGGTTGGGGTAACCGATGCGCCGGCGCATCAGTTCGATGGATTCGTCGGTCAGTTTGGAACGGACCAGTCCGTCGTCAGCCATGTTCTCTTCCTTGGTGTGGGAAATCTGTTCGTCGGGATTGTAGCGCTGGCGCTCAGCTGATCGCCTGGATCACTTCGTCCTTGATAGTGATGGTGGCCAAGAGCCACAGTTGGTTCTCGACGAATATCTTATGCGAATCGAGAATGCCGACCTGGCATTCGTTGGCGATGAGGGTGGCCTTCTGGCCGCTGGCGAGGCTCTTGATCATTGACGATTCCCGGATGGTGTTGGCGAAACGGTTGCGGCCATTTTCCCACAGAGCATCGAAAGGCCTGAAGATGCCCGCCAGACGGGTCTCTTCAGGCCTTTTTCGCTTCGTGCCCCTCGGAAAGACGGATCAATGGCGCGCGGGCCCCTTGCAACTCCCCCACGGCAGAGGGAGCGCATTGCGGCACTTCCCGTTTGCAGGACTTGAGTGTTGCTTCTCTAGGATGTGCCAAGGAAATCCGCCGCGCGCTCGCCGATCATGATGGAGGGCGCGTTGGTATTGCCGCGCGTGATGACCGGCATGACCGAGGCGTCGGCCACGCGCAGGCCGTCGATGCCGTGCACCTTGAGTCGCATGTCGACCACGGCGTCGCGGTCCTTGCCCATCTTGCAGGTGCCGGCAGGGTGATAGACGGTGCGCGCGGTCTGGCGCACCAACTGTTCCATGGCGGCGTCATCAAAGCTGTCCACGTCGGTCGATGCGCCGATCTCGCCATCGATCTGCGATGCCAGGGCGGGCGCGCCAAGGATGCTGCGTGCCAGGCGCAAGCCACTCACCAGCGCAACGACATCATCCGGGTGGCTGAGGTAATTGGCGCGGAACAGCGCGGCGGAGTCGGGATCGTTGTCCCGCAGGCGGATCTCGCCGCGCGACTTGCACGCCAGCGCATAGGACGACAGGGTCAGTCCGTGCTGGCCCTCGGGCAGTCCCGGTGCAAATGGCAGGCGCGGCACCAGATGCATCTGCACTTCCGGGCGCCCATCGCCGTCGAGGTCGAAGAAGCCGCCCGCTTCAAGCACGTTGGACGACACCACGCCGTTTTTGAACAGCAGCCATTGCAGCAGGTGTCGCGCCGCTTTCAGGCCACGGTCGTGTCCGAGCAGGCTGATCGGCTTCTTCAAGCGTGCCATGACGGACACCAGCAAGTGATCCTGGTAGTTCGAGCCGACGCCGGGCAGGTCGGCGACCACCGGTATGCCGAGCGACTGCAGATGCGCGCCGGGCCCGATGCCGGACAACTGCAGGATCTTCGGCGTGGCGATCGCGCCTGCGCTGAGCACGATCTCGTGCCTCGCCGCGACGCTCGTGGGCGAGCCGTTGCCGGTGCGAAAGCTCACGCCCGTGGCGCGTCGGCCCTCGAAGAGGATGCGATCCACCTGCGCGCCGGTTCGCACCACGAGGTTGGCGCGCTTCGTGGCATCGCGCAGGAATGCGCGCGCCGTGCTGCAGCGCCAGCCATTGCGCGTGTTGACCTGATACAGGCCCACGCCTTCCTGGCGGCTGCCGTTGAAGTCCTCATTGGCGGTGATGGGGCGCCCGGCGTAGCTGCCGAGTTCCAGCGCGGCCGTGATGTAGGCGCGTGACAGGGGATGCACATGCACGTTGTCGCCGACGCAAAGCGGCCCGTCGGTGCCGTGCAGCGGACCGGATAGACGCCGGTTGCCCTCGGACTTGCGGAACCACGGCAGTACGTCGTCGAAGCCCCAACCGTCGCAACCGGCGTCGCGCCACGCATCGTAATCCTCGCGCTGGCCGCGGATGTAGATCATGCCGTTCACCGAACTGCCGCCACCGAGCGTGCGGCCCTGCGGCACCGGCATGCGCCGCCCGCCGGCATGCGCTTCCGGTTCGGTCTGGTAAGGCCAGTGACGCACGGAACCGTGCAGGCGCGACAGGCCGGCCGGTATCTGAATTTCCGGAACCCGGTCGGTGGGACCGGCTTCGAGCAACAGCACGCGACGTGATGCGTCCTCGCTCAGGCGCGCCGCGATGACGCAGCCGGCCGAGCCGCCGCCGACCACGATGTAGTCGTACGCATCCACTCGTTCGGAGGCTGCCATTACTCGAGATCGAGCTTGGCGTCGCGAATGAGCCTGGCGAAGACGTCGACGTTGCGATTGACCATGGTGCCAAACGCCGCAGCCGTGCTGCTGCGCAGACCGAGACCGGCCTTGGTGAAGTAGTCGATGGAGGCCTGCTCGCGCGTTGCGATCTGCAAGGCGGCGTTGAGCTTCTCGACGGTGTCGGCCGGTGTGCCGGCCGAAGCCGAGATACCGCCCCAGTTGGATAGGTCGAATTGCGCCACGCCGGATTCGGCCATGCCGGGAATCTGCAGCGCGGCGGGGCTGCGCTCGGCGGTGCTGGAGGCGATCAGGCGGATCTTGCCGGATTGCACATGCGGGTTGAGCGAGCCGAGCGTGTCGAAGCTGAAAGAGACATCGCCTTGCGCCAACGACAGGGACGCCTGCGTCGAACCGTTGTAGGCGATGTGGGTCATGGTGTAGCCCTGCTGCTGCGCAAACAGTTCGCCGGCGAGATGGCCCAGCGTGCCGATGCCGTAGGAACCGAAATTCAGCTTGCCGGGATTGGCCTTGCCGTAGGCCACCAGTTCCCTGATGGTCTTGAACGGCGCGTTGGCATTGAACGCCAGCACCAGCGGGCTGGACGAGAACTGCCCGACATGCACGAGATCCTTGCGGATGTCGAAAGGCGGCTTGGCAATGGCCGACTTCACGGCGGCCGATGGCGTGATGACGATCAGCGTATAGCCATCGCCGGGCTGGCCGATGACGTACTGGGTGCCGATGATGGCGCCCGCGCCGGGCTTGGGTTCCACCAGCACCGGCTGGCCGAGCTTGGCCGACATGGGCTGGGCCAGCACGCGCATCATCGAGTCGACTGCGCTGCCGCCGGGAAAGGGCACGACGAGGTGAATCGGTTTGGACGGAAAGGCCTGGGCCGCGGCCTGGCCGGCTGGCAGGGCGAGGGCGCCGACGACGGCGAGCGAAGACAGGGATGTGGCGACAATGCGTTGCAACAGCATGCCGCGCTGGCTGGCAGTCATGGCCGGCCATGGGCCTTCGGTGAAGCCGCGGTGCGCCGCCTTGACGGCGCGATCCACGTCGGCGGGGCCGCCCTTGGCGACCTGCGCCCAGGTTTCACCGGTGTAGGGATTGGCGGTGTCGAACC
>CANIIN010000311.1 GCA_947467405.1 Betaproteobacteria bacterium
AGTCTGGCCAGACTAACGGAGGAAAAACTTCAATGGATTGAACACCAGCTAGACCACCGTCCACGCAAGTGTCTCGGCTACCTCACACCACATGAGGTACTCTTCAACCTCAAGCCCACACCCGTCGCACTTCGAACTTGAATTCACAAAATGCCTGAAGATCGGCTCCAGATGGGCATCTACAGGCATTTCCCCTGTCAAATTCCACACTCCGGAACGACCTGAAACCGGTTTCCTGACCCCATGAAACAACTCGTCCTCGCCTCATCCAATCCCGGCAAGTTGCGTGAATTCAATGCGCTGCTGGAGCCGGCAGGCATTGAAGTGTTGCCGCAATCGACCTTTTCGATTCCGGACGCCGATGAGCCGCACGCAACGTTCATCGAGAATGCCCTGGCCAAGGCACGCCATGCCAGTCGCCTGTCGGGCCTGCCGGCCCTGTCGGACGATTCCGGCATCTGCGTGCGGGCGCTGGACGGCGCGCCGGGGGTACGGTCCGCGCGCTTTGCATCGGAGACATCGGGTGGCGCGCCGCTGGAGCGCGCCGTGCAGGACCGCCTGAACAACGACAAACTGGTTGCGTTGCTGTCGGGGCAATCGGATCGGCACGCGCATTACTACTGTGTCATTGTGCTGGTGCGCCACGCTGATGATCCCGAACCGCTGGTCGCCGATGGCGCCTGGCAGGGCGAGATCATCGACAGTCCGCGCGGAGCAAACGGATTCGGTTACGACCCCTATTTCCGGCTGCCGGATCTGGGCGTGACGTCGGCCGAACTCGACCCTGCGCAAAAGAACGCCATCAGCCATCGTGGCAAGGCCATGCGCCGCCTGCTGGCGCGCATCAAGGAAGGTATCTGATTTGAGTTCGATTGTGAGTACGCGCGGCATATCCGCCGAATCGCTGCGCGCCGGGCCGTCGCTGTCGGTGCTGCCGCCGCTGTCCCTGTACGTGCACATGCCCTGGTGCGTGCGCAAGTGTCCTTACTGCGACTTCAATTCGCACGAGTTGAAGGGTTCGCTGGCGGAGGCGGAATATGTCGATGCCCTAGTGCAGGATCTGGAATTCGCCCTGCCGCAGATCTGGGGCAGGCGTATCCAGAGCGTGTTCTTCGGTGGCGGGACGCCGAGCCTGTTTTCGGCTGCGGCGCTGGACCGTCTGCTTGGAGCCATTCGCGCGCGGTTGGTGCTGGTGCCCGATTGCGAAATCACGCTGGAAGCCAACCCCGGCACCTTCGAGGTGGAGAAATTCCGCGACTATCGTGCTGCCGGCATCAACCGGTTGTCCATCGGCATTCAGAGTTTCAACCGCGGACATCTTGCCGCGCTGGGGCGCATTCACGATGACACCGAAGCCTGGCGGGCGATCGAGATCGCCAGCAAGCATTTCGACAACATCAACCTCGACTTGATGTACGCCTTGCCGAATCAGACGCTGGGCGAGGCGGAGGCCGATTGCGCCGCCGCGCTGAGTTGCGGCACGACGCATCTGTCCTTCTATCACCTTACGCTGGAACCCAATACGGTGTTCTATAGCCAGCCGCCGGAACTGCCTGACGACGATGCGTCGGCCGTCATGCAGGACGCGGTCGAAGCCCGGTTGGCCGAGGGCGGCTTCGGGCACTACGAAACCTCGGCCTTTGCGCGCCCCGGCCGCGAGTGCCTGCACAACCGCAATTACTGGCTGTTCGGCGACTACCTCGGCATCGGCGCCGGGGCGCATTCCAAGATCTCGTTTGCCGATCGCGTGCTGCGGCAGATGCGCTATCGCGCGCCCAAGTCCTATTTCGATCGACTGGGGCGCGGCACTGCGGTAGCTGAAGAGCATGCCGTGACCCGCGCCGACCTGCCATTCGAATTCATGATGAACGCGCTGCGTCTGACCGATGGCTTTCCGGTGGAACTGTTTGCCGAACGGACCGGTCTGCAGATCAGCAGCGCGGAGAAGGGCTTGTCGGAGGCTGAAGAACGCCAACTGATCGAACGCGACCACAAGCAGATCAAACCCTCTGCGCTCGGCAGACGCTTTCTGAACGATCTGCTTGGCATCTTCCTGCCCGATGATTCGGCGGCGGGTCGCGCAGTGTCGGGTCAGCCGGTGACGTTGCAGCGCAAGCCGGCCCGATAGCCAGGGAAGGGGCCGCGCCCCTGTTCAGACTTTGTACGGGTGCTTCTTCAGCCAGTGCTGCGCGATATCGATGCGCCGCGTGCACCACACCTCGGATTTCTTCGACACATACTTCAGGAAGCGGTCCAGCGCCGCGAGGCGTCCGGGGCGGCCGACAATGCGGCAGTGCAGCCCAACCGACATCATGCGCGGCGTGCTGCGGCCTTCCTCATAGAGCGTGTCGAAACTGTCCTTCAGGTAAGCGTAGAACTGGTCGCCGGCATTGAAACCCTGCGGCGAGGCGAAGCGCATGTCGTTGACATCCAGCGTATACGGCACCACCAGTTGCGGCTTGCCGTAACGCGTGTCGTACCAGGGCAGGTCGTCGTTGTAGTCGTCGGCGTCGTAGACGAATCCGCCATCCTCGATCACCAGCTTGCGCGTGTTGGGACTGGTGCGGCCGGTGTACCAGCCCAGCGGCCGTTCACCGGTGAGTCGCTTGTGGATCTCGATGGCCTTCTGCATGTGAGCGCGTTCGACATTCAACGGCACGTACTGGTAGTTGATCCAGCGCCAGCCGTGGCTGGCGATCTCGTGGCCGGCCTTGAGAAAGGCGTCCACGGCGGCCGGATTGCGTTCCATGGCCATAGCCACGCCGTAAATGGTGAGCGGCAGGCCGCGGCGACGGAACAGCTCCAGTATCCGCCACACGCCGACGCGTGATCCATACTCGTAGAGCGACTCCATGGACAGGTGGCGAACGCCCTCCAGCGGCAGGGCCCCGACCATCTCGGACAGGAAGGATTCGCTCGCCGCGTCGCCGTGCAGGATGCAGTTCTCGCCGCCTTCTTCGTAGTTCAGCACGAACTGCAAGGCGATGCGGGCGTTGCCGGGCCAGCGCGCCTTCGGGGGTTTGGCGCCGTAGCCGAGCAGGTCGCGCGGATAGTCAGGTTGCTGGAGCTTGGCCTTGGGCTTGGAATGGGTTACCGGCATGGCTGAAAATCCTCGATGAATCGGTAAAGTACGCGTGCGCCGGCTCCCGCGTCAGCCGTTGTGATGGCTTCGGCGGGATGGTGGCTGATGCCGCCGGCACAACGCACGAACAGCATGGCGACATCGGCGATGGCGCTGACGGCCATGCCGTCGTGACCGGCGCCGGAAGGCAGGCGGCGAACCGGCAGGCTCTCGGCGGCCACGGCGTGATCCAGCTGGCCGATCAGCCAGTCGGCGCAGGTCGTCGCGGCATGTTCCTGCAAGCGTTCCACCTTGAGCGACAGTCCGCGTCGCGCAGCGATGTCATGAAAGCTGCGCAGCATGTCCGCCACGCCGGTCTCTCGAGAGGCGTCCGAGGGTGAGCGGGTATCGACCGTGAAGCGTGCTTCGCCGGGGATGACATTGAGGGCGCCGGGCAGCGCCTCGATGCGGCCGACGGTCGCCACGCGTTCCGGCGCGGCTTCGCCGACGCGCTCCACTTCGAGCACGCATTCGGCCGCCCCCGCCATGGCGTCGCGGCGCAAGCCCATGGGGACCGTGCCGGCGTGACCGGCCATGCCGCCCAGCGTGACTCGCAACCGGGTAAATCCATTGATGGCGCTGACCACGCCAACGGGCAGGCCTTCGGCTTCGAGCACCGGGCCTTGTTCGATATGCAGTTCGACGTAGGCGTGCAGTTCCTCACGCCGGCGCGTCGCCTGGCCGACTACAGCCGGGTCCAGGCCGAATTGCCGCAGGGCGTCGGCCAGGCTTTGCCCGGCGGCGTCGCGCACCGCCAGTGTTTCGGGCTGAAGCTTGCCGGCCAGCGCCTGGCTGCCGATCAGCGTGTTGCCAAAGCGCACGCCTTCCTCGTCGCCGAACGCCACGACTTCGATGGCGAAGGGCAGTCGTCGTCCGGAGTCGGCGAGGGCCTGCACGCAGTCGATGGCGGTCACCACGCCGAGCATGCCATCGTACTTGCCCGCATCACGTACTGTGTCGAGATGCGAGCCCAGCATCAGGCACGGCAGATCCGGTTCGGTGCCTTCGTACCGGCCAACCACATTGCCGATGGCGTCGATGCGCGCCTGCATGCCGGCTTCCCGCATCCAGTCGAGCACCAGTTTGCTGGCGGCGGCGTATTGCGGGGTCAGAAAGACGCGAGTGAGGCCATTGGGCAGTTCCGAGCACTGGGCCAATGCATCACAGCGGGTCATGAT
>CANIIN010000312.1 GCA_947467405.1 Betaproteobacteria bacterium
CATTGTCTTGCGCGCAATGGGTGTTGCTGCGTATCGGTGAGACCGGGGATTCGCACGCCGTCTCACGCCATCGCACGCGACGGCCCGGCGACCGTGTGCCGCTCAGCCCTTCTTGAAGCTCAGTTCGTCTTCCAGCGGCGGTGCCTGGTGCAGATTCCCGAACTCGTCCTTGAAGCCATAGACGGCGCCGAGGTCCGCGGACCAGTAATGCTCGCCGGAGCGCTTCATCACTGCCGGGTCGGCCAGCAGGTTGGCCACGGCGCGGCCGCTGTAGCGGTGCGTCTCCATCGGTTCCTTGATGGCGCCGTTTGGCCAGATCGACACCACGGCGACGTTGTGATCGCGCAGGTCGATGGACATGTCGCGGGTCATCTTTTCGGTGGCGGCCTTGCCCACGCCGTAGGCGACGTTGTAGCGATAGGCCAGCGCGGCGCGGCCGGTGACGTTGAGGATCATGGTGGCGCGGCCGTCCTTCTTGGCCGTGGCAATCAATCGTGGCGCGGCCAGCACACTGGCCACGTAGGCTGATTTCGCGCCGAGGTCCACAATGTCGCGCCAGATGTCGGTGGGGGTTTCCCAGAAGCGCTTGCCGACGGTGTCGCGGAACGAGTGTGCAGCGAACACGCTGTTCACCATGATGTCGAGCCGTCCCTGTTCGCTGTCCACGCGCGCGAGCAGGGCGCCGATGGCGCTCTCGCTGGTGCAGTCGCAGGCCACGGCGTGCGCCTTGCCGCCCAGGCTCTCGATCAGCTGCACGGTCTCGGTGAGCGAGCCGGGCGCGCCGCCCGTGCCCGGCTGCAGCGTGCGGCCGAGCGCATATACCGTGGCGCCGGCGGCGCCGAGTTCGACGGCAATGCCCTTGCCGATGCCGCGGCTGGCGCCGGCGACGACGGCGATGCGTCCTTCCAGAGGGCGGGTTGTCATGGTGGTCTGCTCCTGTTAAGAAATGTAAAGCGCCACATTGTCTGATGCAGCATGGCGCGGGCGGCTAATCATAGTTTGATCAATGACTTGATGCTAAGCTTTTCCACGCCCGATGCCGCTGGCGTTCCACGCCGGCAAGAGACCAGAAAAAAATTGGCGACGGGCGCACCCAAAGGAGGAACACGCATGAACACTTATCGCACCGGCATCCACGCCCTTCCCGTCATCACGCTGGCCGCAGCGCTCGCCGCATCTTTGTCCACCATGCCGCTTTCGGCCCTGGCGCAAGCCTATCCATCGAAACCGATCACGCTGGTGGTGCCCTTTCCGCCGGGCGGCGGCACCGACGCCTTCGCGCGGCCGCTGGCGGCGCAACTCACCAAGCAACTCGGCCAGACCATGGTGATCGACAACCGCGGTGGGGCGGGCGGCACCATTGGCGCATCCTTCGCGGCCAAGCAGCCGGGCGACGGCTACACCTGGTTCATGGGTGCGGCACACCACGCCATTGCGCCGGCCATGTATTCCAAGCTCGATTACGACATGGAGCGCGACTTCGTCCCCGTGGGGCTGGTGGCCACGCCGCCGCAGGTGATCGTGGCCAATCCGCAGAAGGTTCCCGCCGACGACCTGAAGGGCCTGATCGACTGGCTGCACGCGAATCCGCGCAAAGCCAACTTCGGCTCGGCCGGCAGCGGTACCTCGCATCACCTGGCCGGGGAACTCTTCAAGCAGTTGTCCAAGACCGAGATCACGCATGTGCCCTACAAGGGTTCCGGCCCCGCGCTGCAGGACCTGATCGGCGGGCAGATCGACCTGCTGTTCGACGGGCTGGGCTCGTCGGCCGCGCACATCCGCGGCGGTCGCATCAAGGCCTTTGCGGTGGCGTCGGCGAAGCGCTCGCCGGCCTTCCCCAATGTGCCGACGGCGGCCGAGGCAGGTCTGCCCGGGTATGAAGTTTCGACCTGGTACGCCATGTGGGAACCGAAGGGCACTGCCAAGCCGCTCATCGAGCGCGCCTACAGCGAAATGCAGAAGGCCATGAACAGCGCCGAACTCAAGCAGATCTGGCTGAACAACGGCTCGGAAGTGCCCACTATGTCCACCGAGCAGTTCGGCCGCTTCTTCACCGATGAAGTGCGGCGCTGGGGCAAGATCGCCGCCGATTCGGGGGCCAAGCTGGACTGAGGGTGGGGCTGGTCTCGGGGGGTGAATCATAGGCCCAATGCCCGAAGATCGGCTCCAGACGGCGATCTGCAAGGGGTCGCCGATTGCGCCGGGCAAGCCGGCGTGGCGCAGCAGGGCTCAGTTTTGCGGCATCAGGCGGGTAACTCGGTCGCCTGATTTCAAGCGCGCAACCTCAGCCGTGCAGCTTGGTCAACTGCTTGGCAACAATATCGTGGTTCAGCCACAGCACCGGGCCGGCCGGGTTGGACGATTCGTGGAACATCAGCGGGCCGGCGGCTTCCAGCACCAGCGAGCTGAGGTGGTCGGTGATGAGCGCCTTGCGGTCCTTGTGCATCTTGATGATGGTGTCGGATGCGCCGATCATCACCTCGGCCAGTTCGGGCGAGTTGGGCATGGGCCACGCCGCAAAATTGCGGTAGGTTTTCGCCATGTCGCTGCCGTTGAAGTCCTTGATGATGCGCAGCACTGCGTCCAGCGTGTGTCCCTCGGCGAGCAGTTCGCCGCAGGCCTTCCATTGCTGGTCGGCCCAGGCGCCGCCGCCTTCCTTCTTGAGCGCCAGCAGCAGCGCGACCAGCGGCAGTTCCACGCCGGCAAAAATGTCTGATGAGTTGGTGCGGATCTCGGGGCAGTTGTAGACCGTGGCCTTGATGCCCTTGTCCCATGCCGCGCGGGCATGGCCTTCCAGCTTCATCTTGGCGTAGCCCTGCGTGTAGTTGGTGTAGGTCTGCCACTGGTAGCTGTCGTTGATGAGGATCTCGGTGCCGTGATAACCGTAGGCCGAGTAGCGAACCTGCCCGCCCTTGGCCTGCACGCGCTCGCGGATCGCGGCGCTGCCTTCGATCAGGTGCTGGAAGGTATTGGCCGTGACCTCGTCGAAGTTCTGCAGCATGAGCTTGCCCAGATCGCTCTCGATCAGCTGGTTCGATGACATGAAGCGGTCGCCGGTGCCCTTGTAGACGCGATTGGCAATGACCAGGAACACCTTGGCCTTGAGGATGCCGCCGGCCATGGTGTGCGCGAAAAAGACATTGCGGCCGTCGGCGATCATGCCGTCCAGCTGCGACATGACCTCGGCCACCGAATCCTTGAAGCGCTTCACGCCGATGGCGCGGCATTTCTCGACATGCGACCAGTCGAGGCGGGTTTCGGTCCAGTTCTTGATGGTCATCTCGTTGACCATGTCGGTCACCGTGGGCGCGCCGGCCGGCGCGTCGAGGTCGAAGCCGGCCATCAGCGGCACGTTGATGATGCGACCGCCCAGATTGGCTTCCGCCGTGGCCAGTTCCTCGGCATTCAGCGGACGCAGGGTGTTGTCTTCATCGCGCCGGCCGACCGTGATGCCGATGATGTCCATGCCGGCGGCGCGCGCCTCGTTGACCAGGCCGTTGGCGTAGCCGCGACCGAACAGTTCGCCGAACAGGACGAACACGTCCCCGCGACGAAAGATGTTGGCTTGCGGCATGGTTCTGAGAGGCGTGGGGGATGAAGTCATGGTTTGTTCTATGTCTTTTGGTTAAGGCTTGGGACGAGATGATACGGCAGGGCCTTGAATTGAGTGGGCGGCGCGTTTTTTCGAATCTACCTGCCGATGGTCGTCGGGAAGTATGTTGCCGGATCCGGTCAAGGCATCAGGCCGCCAGTTTCTGCACTTGAATCTTCACCTGCCGCAGTTGCCACAAGTCATACGCTGCCTGATGCGCAAGCCAGCTTTCCGGCGAGGTACCGAAGGCCCGCGCGAGGCGCATGGCCATCTCGGGGGTGAGCGAACCGCGGCCATTGATGATCTTCGACAAGGTCTTCCGGCTGATGCCCAGAGCCTGCGCTGCCTCGGTAATGCTGATCCCCATGGGGCCCAGCCACAGGCCCTGGAGAATCTCGCCGGGATGGGGCGGGTTATGCATTTGCATAATGACCTCTCAATGGTAGTCCTCGTAGTTCACCACCTCGGCATCGCCATCCACGAATCGAAATGTGACGCGCCAGTTTGCTTGAACAGTTACTGACCAGATACCTTTTTTAGATCCCTTGAGTTCGTGCAGGTGCAATGCCGGGATGTTCATGTCCGCTATCGCTTTTGCCTTGTCCAGTTGCGCGAGGATCAGGCGCAACCTTTTGGCGTGAATCGCCTGGATTCCCGAAACATTTCCGGCA
>CANIIN010000313.1 GCA_947467405.1 Betaproteobacteria bacterium
CCTGGAACACGGCCCGCGCCGGCGCGATGTTGCCGCCGTGGCCGTTCACGAAATAGAAACGCTCGAAGCCCTGGCGTGCCAGCGACAGCACATAGTCCTCGATCAATGCCATGAGCGTGGTGGCGCGCAGCGATACCGTCCCGGGAAAGCCGAGGTTGAACTGCGCCACGCCCAGCGCGATGGTCGGGCCGACCAGCGCATCGGCGCGCTCGCCCAGGCCGCACGCAATGGCCTCCGCCGTCAGCGCATCGGTGCCGATCAGGCCGATGGGGCCGTGCTGCTCGGTGGAGCCAATGGGAATGACGATGCCGCGCGAACGCGCCAGGTAGGCCTCGACTTCCTTCCAGGTGGACCGGACCAGAATCATGAGTTGCGCCTCCCTCTTCCTGTAAACTTCATTGCATCATTCGTACCACGTCGCACGCGACTGCAGCGGCGTTTCCCGGAGCACTGAGAGTGAACAATAGCAATTCCACGACCATGGCACCAATGATCGAGGTCAGCGGCGTTTCCAAATGGTTCGGCGACTTCCGCGCGCTCGCCGACGTGAGCCTCACCATCGCGCCGGGCGAAAAGGTCGTCGTGTGCGGCCCGTCCGGTTCCGGCAAATCCACGCTGATCCGCTGCATCTGCCGTCTGGAACGCCATCAGCAGGGCAAGATCGTGGTCGACGGCGTCGAACTCACCGACGACAAGAAGGCGCTGGCCGCCATCCACAGCGAAGTCGGCATGGTGTTCCAGCAGTTCAACCTGTTCCCGCACCTGACTGTGCTGGAGAACCTGATGCTGGCGCCGGTGAAAGTGCGCGGCATGGTGCGCGCCGAAGCCGAGGAACTGGCGCGGCACTATCTCGAGCGCGTGCGCATCCCCGAGCAGGCCGACAAGTACCCCACCGAACTCTCCGGCGGCCAACAGCAGCGCGTGGCCATCGCGCGCTCGCTGTGCATGCGGCCCAAGATCATGCTGTTCGACGAGCCGACCTCGGCGCTCGACCCGGAAATGATCAACGAAGTGCTGGAAGTCATGGAGGGCCTTGCCCGCGAGGGCATGACCATGGTGTGCGTCACCCACGAGATGGGCTTCGCGCGCAAGGTCGCCGACACCATGATCTTCATGGACCACGGCGAGATCGTGGAAAAAGCCGCGCCCGCAGCATTCTTCGCCGCGCCGAAGAGCGAGCGCTGCCGGGATTTCCTGGACAAGATACTGCATCACTGAATCCGGCTAGAGACGGCGGCGCCCTCAGCGCCGGCCGCGCGCGAGCTTGCGCTCCAGCACGCGCACACCCCAGGACACGATCATGATCAGCGCCAGGTATTCCACCACCAGGCCGGTGTAGATTTCCAGCGGCCGGTATTCGGTGACATTCAGCTCATTGGCGCGGCGCGTCAGTTCCTGCAACCCGATCACCGACACCAGCGACGACATTTTCAGCACGTACACGAACTGATTGCCCAGCGCCGGCAGGATATGGCGCACCGCCTGCGGGAAGACGATATAGCGGAACGTCATCCAGCGCGACAGGCCGAGCGTTTCGGCGGCCTCGGTCTGGCCGCGCGGCACCGACTGGATGCCGGCGCGGAACACCTCGGCCTCGAAGGCGCTGTCGGAAATCGCCAGTGTGATGAGACCAGCGGCGAAGGCCTCGAACTGCAACCCGGTCAGCACCGGCAGCCCGTAGTACACCCACAGCAGCAGCACCAGCATCGGCACGGCGCGAAAGCATTCGACATACACGCGGTTGAAGCCGCGCAAAAAACGATTCTTCGACAGGCCCGCCACCGCCACCAGCACGCCCACCACCACTGCCAAGGCAATCGCTCCCAGCGACAGCATGATGGTCAGGCCCAGGCCGCCAAGCAGGAACTGGATGTTCAACGCCCCCTTGGGCAGCATCGGATTGAAGATGTACCAGCCCCAGTTGTAGTTGGAGTCGCCACATCCAGTCAGCAGCAGCGCCATCATCGCGACCAGCAGAATGGTCTTCGGACGAAGCATCGTTGCGGGGAGAACGGGGAGGGCCGGATATGCGTTCACGAAGGAGCGTTCACAAGGCGGGATTCATCATGGAAAACGCCGCTGGACTGAACCGAAGTCCAGTACAGCGGCGCGAGGACAGCAGTGTGTTCCGCTCAGCTTACTTGCGGCCCAGCCACTTCTTCTCGAGGCCCTCGAAGAAGCCCTCGGACTTCTTCAGCGCGATCCAGTTGTTCAGGAACGTCACCCACACGAAGTCACCTTGTTGCACCGGGTAGGCGAACGGACGCTTGTTGCGCATCTCGGTGGTGTTGCCGACGAGTTGCAGGTTCGGGTAGGTCTGTGTCAGCGAGGCGGCTTCGATGTTGCTGGTGATGGTGGCCAGCGCGCGACCGGCCAGCACTTCGGCGTAGCCGTTGGCGGGCTTCTCGACGGCCTTCACGGTGGCCAGCGGGAAGTGCGCCTTGGCCTGCTCTTCGAACACGGTGCCCAGCAGCACGGCGATGGTCACGCCCTTCTTGTTCAGATCGGCCCAGCTCTTCACCTTGCCGGCATTGGACTTCAGCACCAGCGGCACGGTGCCGGCTTCGAGGTAGGGGTCGGTGAAGGCGATGGTCTTGGCGCGCGCGATGCCCAGCGAGGAGCCGCCCGCGAACAGGTCATAGCGGTCGGCGACGAGGCCGGGAACCATCGTGGCGAACTCGGTCGACACGAACTCGACCTTCACGCCCATGTCCTTGGCCAGCTGCTCGGCGGCTTCGATGTCGAAACCCTTGTAGGTATTGGTGGCGGTGTCCTTCACCGACATCGGATTGAAGTCGCCGGTGGTGCCGACGCGCAACGTGCCGCGCTCGAGAATCGACTGCAGGTGCGACTTGGTCTGGGCCTGGGCAACGGGCGCGGCCAGCAGGCCGGCGGCTACCAGTGCGGCGGCCAGTGTTTTGATTAATTTCATGAAGGGCTCCCTGGAAAATGGACGGTCAATTCTTTGCACGAGCAGCCATCGGCCGCTCCCGGACATCTGGAGCCTGCGGCGAGCCACAGCGATCCTGATGCGCAAGTGGAAGAAGATATCATTCTTCATGCCGACCACAATAGATGTTTGTGGTCATATGCTTATAAGTGGTGCACTGGATCCGAAATTAGTGCGTACGGGCATCCGGGCAGCAACAAAAAGGGCCGCATCGTGGCCCTTTTCATGAAATCCACGAGCTGGGCTCAAACCGGCGGATAGGGATTCTCCAGCCCGTCCACCAGCCGCTTCAGCACGTCGCGGAACTGATTTTCATCGCACCCCATCAAGACGGCGTCTTCCAGCGCGTCCTGGCAGATGCCCTGGATTTCCTCGAAGTTCTCGCGCAGCACCTTGAGCTTTTCCACGCAGGCGATCACTTCACCGTTGGGTGAAATCCAGACTGACTCGGGAATCGCCTTTTTCGTCATATGTTCTCTGCAATGCTCACAACAGGACTGGTCACGTTACATGGATCTTCCATGGCATGCGGGTTCGCCGTTTTTCAGGAAAACCTGCATCCTCTTCAGCCACACCAGCAGCGCTTCCCCTCGGTCAACCTCGACTTGCTGTGCTATTTGGTGGGGATGTCGGCCACAATGATATCTGCAAATGAAAAGGCCGTTCGGGCAGAGCGCCGAACGGCCAGTGAAATCAAAGCAATTCAAATGCCCGCTGGCGGCCCCTGCGTCGGCCCGCCAACCCTTGGGTGTCCGCTTAGAACGACTGGCGAAGCACCACGCCCAAGTAAGTCTGCTTTTCACCTGCGAACGCAGACGAGTTGGCGGAGTTGTAGCCGGACTGGAAGTTGGCACCGGACGCACCACCCTTGGTCTGTTCGCCCTGCAGCGTGTAGGCACCCAGCGCGCCGTTGGTCAGCACCGAGTAACCCACGCCGATGGAGGTGCGCGCCGAGAACAGGTAGGCGTACGAAACCGACCAGTTCTTGGCCGACGTGTCGCCCAGCAGAACCGTGTCCGACTGCGCCTTCGAGTACATGCCGGTAACCACATGCTTGCCGGTCTGGTACTTGACCGGTAGGCTCCACGCGGTGCGGCTGGACAGCTTAGTGACCACGCCAGCGGCCGTCACCGTGTCGATCGCCGTCTTGTCCCAGTTGAAGCCGAACGTGAAGTCGGAAAACTTCACTTCCCCGAACAGGCGATTACCCTTCCAGTTACCCGTGGATGCGGTACCGGCGGGGCCATCACGCTTGTCGTCGAGATAGCTGTATCCGACGCGCCAGGTGTCGGCGGTGTAGGTCGGATTGAGA
>CANIIN010000314.1 GCA_947467405.1 Betaproteobacteria bacterium
CGGCGCCCGAGCCGCGGCCCGGCCCCACCGGCACGCCGTTGCCCTTGGCCCAGTTGATGAAGTCCGCCACGATCAGGAAGTAACCGGGGAAACCCATCTGGATGATGGTCTTGGTCTCGAAATCGAGGCGCGTTTCATAGCGCGGCAGGGCCTCGGCGCGCGCGGCCTCATCCGGATACAGCACCAGCATGCGCTTGGCGAGACCTTCCTTGGCCTGCTGCACCAGGTAATCATCGAGACCCACGCCCTCCGGCGTCGGGAACAACGGCAGGCGCGGATTGCCCAGGTCGAGCGTCAGGCTGCAGCGCCGCGCGATCTCGACCGAATTGGCCAGCGCCGCAGGCAGGTCGGCGAAGCGTTCCGCCATCTCGGCCTGGGTCAGAAAGTAATTGGCTTCCGAAAAGACCCGCGGCCGGCGCTGGTCCGACATGACGTAGCCTTCGGAGATGCACACCCGCGCCTCGTGCGCGGCGTAGTCTGTCGGCTCGACGAACTGCACCGGGTGGGTGGCCACCACCGGCAGCTTCAGGCGCGCGCCGAGCTTGACGGTGGCCCGCACCAGTTTCTCGGCCTGCGGCGAACCGCTGCGTTGCACTTCCAGATAAAAACGTTTGGGAAAGCGCTTCGCCCAGGCGGCGGCACGCGCATCGGCCTGAGCGGTGTTTTCCTGCAGCAGCGACAGACCGACGTCGCCGCCGGCAGCACCGGAGAGTGCGATCAGTCCATCACTGCCCTTGCCACTCCCGGGTGCCCCGACCTCATCAAACCAGTCAGGACGCACTTCGGCGCGGCCACGATGCTGGTTTTCCAGCCAGGCCCGCGACAATAGTTGCGACAGGCGCAGGTAGCCGGCACGCGATTGCGCCAGGAGCAGCAGGCGAAAGGGCTTGTCGCGCTCAGCATCGTTGGTCACCCAGACGTCACAGCCGACCACGGGCTTGATGCCCTTGCCGCGCGCCGTCTTGTAGAACTTGACCATGCCGAACACGTTGCCCAGGTCGGTGATGGCCAGCGCCGCCATGCCGTCGGCCGACGCCTTCGCCACGGCGTCGTCGATGCGCACGATCCCGTCGGTGATCGAGTACTCGGTATGCAGCCTGAGGTGGACGAAGGACGGCGATGTCACCGGGATTCCCATGCAGATTGGCGTCGTCTGGAAGACGTGGAGCTTGTGCGGGTTGAGCGACGATTTCACCAGCGATTTCCTGCCGGATGTCATCGCGCCGACAACGTCGGGATTCTACCGCTTGTGCAGCTTGCCGGAACGGTTCCTGAACGAGCTTTGCAGGATCAATGCGTTGGCGGACTCTTCTGCAATCGCACTGACAGAACTCCGCATCGTTATGCCGCCCGGGCCGCTATAATGCTTGCCTTCTCCGGCCGGCCCGCCCCCCGTGAATATCCTGACTAGCTCAATGCACAAGGGGACACAGCCCCCTGGTAAATCCCCCACTTCAGGGGGAAGCGCGCCAGCACCCTCTGCTTCGACCGGAGCGGGTCGGCGCTTCCTGAATGTATCGGCCTACCGCTTCGTTACCATCGAAGACACCGCCGCATTGCGACCCGTTCTCAAGGAGCTCGCCGATCGCCTGAACCTGCGCGGCACCATCCTGCTGGCCCCGGAAGGCATCAATCTCTTCATCGCCGGGGCGCAAGCCGATGTCCGCGCGTTTCTCGATGCGCTGATGGCGGACGCGCGCTTCACCGGGCTGGAAACCAAGCTCAGTTGGTCCGAAGACCAGCCCTTCAACCGCATGCTGGTGAAGCTGAAGCGCGAAATCATCACCATGCACCGGCCGGATGTGGACCCGTCGCAGACGCCCGCACCGCGCGTCAGCGCGAAGCAGTTGAAGCAATGGCTGGACGAGGGTCGCGAGGTACTGCTGGTCGATACGCGCAACGATTTCGAGGTGGGACTGGGCACCTTCACCGGCGCGCGCAACCTGCACATCAGCTCGTTCTCGGCCTTTCCGGATGCCGTCGACAAGGACATCGAGCCGGAGTGGCGCGAACGCCCCGTGGTGACCTTCTGCACCGGTGGCATCCGTTGCGAAAAGGCCGCACCGGCCATGATGAAGGCGGGATTCCGCGAGGTGTACCAACTGGACGGCGGCATCCTCAAATACTTCGAGGAATGCGGCGGCGCGCATTACGAGGGCGAATGCTTCGTGTTCGACAAGCGTGTGGCGCTCAACCCGGATCTGGAACCCAGCGGCACGGCGCAGTGCTTCGCCTGCCAGTCGGTGCTGTCCCTGGCCGATCAGGCATCAAAGGATTACATTCATGGCGAACAGTGTCCGCATTGCGTGGGCAAGGCCGTGAAGATGCGCAACGCTTCGCTCGGTTCGACACAGCAACAGTCCGTCGATCAATCTGCCAACCCGCGAAGGTGACTTCACCGCAGCCGGCCCTACCTTCGGTCGCGCCGGCTCCGCATGATCCGCGCATGGCGGCGCGGAAAGTCGCCTCCAGATGAACAAGCCAACCTCAGCGCCGCATCCCCTGGCCTTTCTGTCCCTGCTCGCGGGCGCAGCGGCGATTGCCTTTGCGCCGATCTTCGTGCGCCTATCCGATGTCAGTCCAGTGGCCAGCGCCTTCTGGCGCGTGGCGCTGGCCGTGCCGCTGCTGTGGATCTGGGCCTTCGCTTCGCGTGAACCCTCGACATCGCCGACGCCGTCTCACGCGTCACTGCGCACGCCGCTCAAGGCCGCCCTGCTGGCCGGGGTGTGCTTCGCCTGCGATCTGGGCGCCTGGCATGTATCGCTGACCTGGACCAGCGTCGCCAACGCCACGCTGGAGTCGAACTTCGCGCCGGTGTTCGTCACGCTGGGCGCGTGGTTGCTGTGGAAGCAGCGCCCCAATCTGAAGTTCATGACGGCGCTGGCCGCGACGCTGACCGGAGCGGTGCTGATCATCGTTCCGAACGCCGCCGCGAGCCGCGTCGCGCTGGCCGGGGACATGCTGGGCGTGCTGACGGCCGTGTTCTACGCCGGCTACATGCTGGCCATCAAACGCGCCACAGGCCAGATGCCGGTGGCACGACTGATGGCGATCTCGGCGACCACGACTGCCGCGACCCTGCTGCCGCTGGCGCTGCTGACCTCCGAGCGCTTCGTGCCGGCCGGACTGCAGGGCTGGCTGGTGCTGGCGGGACTCGCCCTCATTGCGCAGGTGGCCGGTCAGAGCCTGATCGGCTTCGCACTGTCGCACCTGCCGGCGGCGCTGTCCTCGACCGGACTGATCCTGCAACCGGTGCTGGCCGCGCTGTTTGCGTGGGTGCTGTTGAGTGAACCGATGGCGCCGCTGCAGATGGCCGGCGGCGTGATCGTGCTGATCGGGATCTACGGCGCACGACGCGCCGGCTGAAGCTTGCCGGTTCTGACCGGGATGCCGATTAGAAACGGCTTCGGACAGGTTCCTCAGACAACCAGCGTCTGCGCCTCGCCATCCTGGCGGGCGCGAATCGCGCCGATGCGCCAGGCCTGCTCACCGGCCTCTCGTAGTTGCGCGATGGCCTTGTCTGCCAGATCGGCGGACACGACGATGACCATGCCGATGCCGCAGTTGAAGACTCGATGCATCTCGGCGTCGGCCACGCCGCCCTCGCGCTGCAGCCAGTCGAACAGCGGCGGGCGCGGCCAGGCGGATTTCTCCAGCACCGCCGTCACGGCTTCGGGCAGCACGCGCGGCACGTTTTCCACCAGGCCGCCACCGGTGATGTGCGCCAGTCCCTTGACCTGCATGGACGCCATCAGCGCCAGCAGCGGCTTGACGTAGATGCGCGTCGGTTCCATCAGCACGTCGGCCAGCTTGCGACCGTGAAAGTCCCCATTCAGGTCGGGTTGGGCGCGTTCGATGATCTTGCGCACCAGTGAATAGCCGTTGGAATGCGCGCCGCTGGAGGCCAGGCCGATGACCACGTCGCCGGCGCCGATCGACTTGCCGTCGATGATCTCTGACTTTTCAACCGCGCCGACGGCGAAGCCAGCCAGGTCGTATTCGCCGTCCGGGTACATGCCGGGCATTTCCGCCGTCTCGCCGCCGATCAGGGCGCAGCCGGCCAACTCACAGCCGCGCGCGATGCCCTTCACCACGTCGGTGGCAGCCGGCACGTCCAACTTGCCGCAGGCGAAATAATCGAGGAAGAACAGCGGCTCGGCGCCCTGCACCAGAATATCGTTGACACTCATGGCCACCAGGTCGATACCCACCGTGTCATGGCGCTTCAACTGGAAGGCCAGCTTCAG
>CANIIN010000315.1 GCA_947467405.1 Betaproteobacteria bacterium
CTTACGCCTTACGCCTTACGCCTTACGCCTTACGCCTTACGCCTTACGCCTTACGCCTTACGCCTTACGCCTTACGCCTTACGCCTTACGCCTTACGCCTTACGCCTCACGCCTCACGCCTCAATAAGGCGCAAACAAGCAAACGGCCGCCCGAAGGCGGCCGTTGCAACAACGTGATGCGACTGAGCAGGCGCTTACTTGCCGCCGGTCTTGCCCTCAACGAACGTGACCGCCGTGTAGGGCTTGGCCCCGCCGACGCGCATGCGCTCCAGGAACTTCTCCGGCTCGGGCGTCGGCAGCACCGGCGCGTCGCCGGCGGCCACGGGATCCTTCCAGAACTTCTCCCAGGACGGATACGGGGTGTGCCAGTTGCCCTCGGCCACCGGCCGGCCGGGCCAGCGCAGCTTATTGTCGCCGACCGGGCGCTCCAGCATGTCCACACCATATAACGTGGCGTTCAGGCGGCGGCGGAAATACCAGCGCCCGTCCACGCGGCGGTAGTTGTCGATGTAGTGCAGGTACATCGGCACCCATTTGTCGCCCACCTCGTGCTCGCAACGGCAGTACACGATGCCGTGCGCGTTGTCGGCGTCGTCGAACTCGATGATGTGGTTGCCGACGTGATGCACGCTGGCGGTGAAGTTGGACAGCACGCGCGCCATCACCTGCTTCATGGACTGGCGGCCGGATTCGGTCTTGCTGGTCTTCACGTCCTCGACGTACAGACCGGCGATGGCGTCCATGTCGCGCATGTCGATGCCAATGGCGTACTTGGACGCCAGCTGGCGGATCTGGTCGATGGCGTCCAGGCGTTCCACTTTGGCCGCGAGCGCGGCGAGATCAACTGATGACATTTCCGGGTCTCCTCGTTGTTTGTTCATGTTGGACTGGCAGTAGTCCGATTGTAGCCGCCGCGGCAGGAAGCAAAACGGCCCGACTTGCGTCGGGCCGTCTGCAGATCAACTACCGGCTGAAACAGATTCCGTAACGGCTGAACTGTCGATCAGCAGCCGTGACGCTTGGTCAGGCCGTCTTCACGCACCTTGTCGGCGTTCTCGGTCATCACCAGCGCTTCGGGTCCGAGCAGGAAGTGGCTGGTCTTGCTGGCGCTCAGCTGCCCCTGAACGGCCGTGATGCTCTTGGCGTTGGCTTCGAGCCAGGCGGCCACCGCCGTGCCGGACGTGCTCTTCGCACCTTCGATGGCATGCTTGATGACGTAGATCGAGTCATAGGCGTAGGACACCTGCACCGGCGACAGCTTGGCGAACTTGTCCGGCGCGAAGGCCTTGATGCGCTCCACGTACTTGGCGAAATTCGAGGCTCCGACAGGCTCATTCGAGCAATACGTGAGGACCTTGTAATTCGCGGCGTACACGTTCTTGTAGGTGTCCGGCCCGGCGATCGGCACGGCGGTCTTGTAGCCGGTAGCGATCGAGATATTGCCGGACACCTTGATGTCCCAGCCGATCTCGTTCAGGTTCTTGATGACGCGCCCCGTATCCACGCCAGCCTGTGCGAACAGGATCAGCTGATCAGGCTTGGCACGACGCAGGTTGAGCAGGTTGGGCGTCATGTCGAGCGCGCCGGAGGCGTACTCTTCGGCGCCGGCCAGCGTGATGCCACGTTCCTTCAGGCGCGCCTTCATGGCTTCGGCCGCCGCTTTGGCCTGCCCACCGCCGTCGGTGATCATGGCGATATTCTTGCCCTTCAGACTGTCCACGACGAAGTCGACGATCTGGATGCCCTGCGCCTGCGCGCTGGGCAGCAGCGAGAAGCTGTACGGTCCGACCTGCGGGGTGAACGCGGTGGTGCCCGCCACGGTGATGTTCACCAGCTTGGCTTCGTTGAACACCGGCAGCACGGCCATGGAGATCTGGCTGCCGATCGGGCCGTAAACGATGTCGACCTTCTCGCGCGTCGCCAGGCGGCGCGCTTCGGTGACGCCCTGCGTCGGATCGGACTGGTCATCGGCTTCGATGATCTCGACCGGACGGCCGAGGATGCCGCCGGCGGCGTTGATTTCCTTGACCGCCAGCATGTAGCCGACTTCGTTCTGCGCGCCGACTTCACCCAGCACACCGCTGCGCTCGTTGAGCACGCCAATTTTGATCGGGGTGCCGGACGGGGCTTTCGGCGTCGCGGCCTTGGCGGCAGCAGCCGGTGCAGCCTTGGCGGCCGGTGCCGCGGACTTGGCGGCGGGCGCCGGTGTCTGCGCTTGCGCAACGCCCGTGCCCAGTGCCAGCGTGACCGCGGCGACTGAAGCGAGAATGACGAACTTCCTGTCTGAATGTTTCATTCGTTGGAACTCCTCATTTGGAAAATTCTTGATCGATTGGTTGTTTGAGGAACTATTTTGTTCCGCAAAACTGCCGGCAATGGTACGTCAAAACAGCCGCCGTGCCACCTGCATTAGATACTTCCCGGTATCCGGAATGAACGGCCGCGGTCCGCGTGCCGCCGACTCGATGCGCAAGCGACTGAGAACTCAGGATACCGGCATGCCGCCGTCGAGAATGGCCATCGTGACACGCGCCACGCAGACCAGCTTGCCTTCCTCGCTTTCGATCCGCACGTCCCACACATGCGTGGTGCGGCCGACGTGCAGCGGGCGCGCCGTGCCGATCACCCAGCCGCTGGACACGCCGCGAATGTGATTGGCATTCAGTTCCAATCCGACGCAACGCTGCCTGGACTGATCGATCACCAGCGCCGACCCCATGGAGGCCAGCGTCTCGGCCAGCACGCAGGACGCGCCGCCGTGCAGGATGCCGTAGGGCTGGCGGGTGCGGTCATCCACCGGCATGCGGCCGCGCAGGTAATCGTCGCCGCGCTCGAAGATTTCCAGCCCGACGGTGGCGTTGAGCCCCTTGTCGGTCCTGTTCTTGTGGTCGATGGGTTTGAATTCGCCAAACCAGAGTGCCATGTGAGTCTCCGTGAATAAAGGAAGCTTCGCGGGCGGGGCATGACGCCGCGCTTGACCCAAGGGGGCCAAGCCCCTTTGCCCCTTTGGGAAAACCTGAAATCGGAACCCCTCGGCAAGCCGCGGGCCACTTCATGATTCGTTTTTCGTGGCGACATTATCGGCGCAATTCACAGCGAGGGAAATCATCGTAAATCAGCTAGACTGGCGGCCCGGATTCCGGCTTTTTTATCCGGCCTTTTCACTTACCCGGACTACCGCCATGACCTACAAGACACTCGACTGGACAGTCGACGCCGGCATTCTCGTTCTCACCCTGAACCGCCCCGAGCAGTTGAACGCCTTCACCGTCGACATGGCCAATGAACTGGTCGATGCCTTCAACCGCGCCAGCCTTGATGACAGCGTCGCCGCCATCGTCGTCACCGGCGCCGGGCGCGCCTTCTGCGCCGGCATGGATCTCTCCGTCGGCGGCAACGTGTTCGGGCTGGATGAATCCCTGCAGCCCACGCTCCAGGACATGCACGACAAGCTGGACGATCCGGACATGATCCGCGGCGTGCGCGACACCGGCGGCCGCGTCACGCTGGCCATTTTTGAGTGCACCAAGCCGGTGATCGCCGCCATCAACGGCGCGGCGGTCGGCATCGGCGCCACCATGACGCTGGCCATGGACGTGCGCCTGATGAGCGAAAAGGCCAAGGTCGGTTTCGTATTCGGCAAGATCGGCATCACGCCCGAGGCGTGTTCCACCTGGTTCCTGCCGCGCATCGTCGGCATGCAGCAGGCGCTGGACTGGGTGTACAGCGCCGACCTCGTCGGCGGCGAAGAAGCCAAGGCCGCGGGACTGGTCAAGGCCGTGTATGCGCCTGACAAGCTGGTCGAAGAGGCCATCGCCCTGGCGCGCCGCTACACCACCAATCGTTCGCCGGTGGCCACCGCGCTGGCGCGGCAGATGATGTACCGCAACTCCGCGCAACCGCATCCGCTGGAAGCACACCGCACCGATTCGCTGGCCATCTATTACGCCAGCTTCAAGGACGGCATCGAAGGCGTGCAGTCGTTCCTGGAGAAGCGCGATCCGAAATACACCGCCACGGTGTCCAAGGACATGCCGCCGTTCTACAAGGAATGGACTGGCAAGAAGTGATTTCGAATGAATGAACGCCCGTCACCACAGTTGACGATGGGTGCCCCCACCCTGGCCCTCCCCCGCTCGTTCCTCGCAAGGGAGGGAACAGTGCACGTCGCTGCATTGGTTCCCTCCCCCTGCGCAGCGGGGGAGCAACCGTGTCAAGTATGAGCAATAGATTGCCA
>CANIIN010000316.1 GCA_947467405.1 Betaproteobacteria bacterium
AAAACTCGATGCCTACCGCTCCGAACTGTTGCGAATCCGGGATGGAATCCCCCCAAGAACGGGCTTATTCGAAGATGTTGCCCGCATCATCGCTGCCCACGAATTGTCCTTGCAACCCTTCCTGGATCTGCTAAACGCCTTTTCCCAGGATGTCGTGAAGTCCCGTTACCAGGATTTCACCGAAGTTCTCGACTACTGCAGTCGCTCCGCCGCCCCGGTCGGTCGCCTCATGCTGCAACTCTACAAGGCCAGCGACGAACTCAACGTCCGGCAATCCGACGCCATCTGCACCGCGCTGCAACTCATCAATTTCTGGCAGGACGTGGCGATAGACCTTCGCAAGGACCGCATCTATCTGCCCAAGGAGGAACTGGATCGCTTCGGCCTCAGCGAGAGCGCGCTGACTGCCGGCGAGGCCGGAAAGCCGTGGCATGACATCATGCGATTCCAGATAGAGCGCGCGCGCTCGATGCTAGAATCCGGTGCGCCGCTGGTTAAACGTCTGCCCGGTCGAATCGGGCTCGAGTTGCGACTCATCGTGCAGGGCGGATGGCGGATTCTCGAGAAGATTGAAGCGGTTGACTTTGACGTGTTCAACCACCGCCCGGTCCTTGGCGCGATGGATTGGCCAATCCTGCTGTGGCGTGCCGTACGCATGTAGCAGAGTCAAACGGCAGAGCGGAACCTGACCCACCCAGCGGGAACAAACACGATCAAGCATGACGCCTGACGAATATTGCCAAAACAAGGCGGCCCAGAGCGGGTCGAGCTTCTACTACTCATTCCTGTTCCTGCCGGCGGAAAGACGCCGGGCAATCACTGCGCTGTACGCCTTCTGCCGTGAAGTCGATGACGCGGTGGATGAGCCGACCGACCCGGCAATTGCCGCATCCAAACTGGCATGGTGGCGCAACGAGGTCGTTCAGCTCTTTGCCGGCAATCCGCAGCATCCGGTGACACGCGCGTTGCAACCGGCCATCGAGCCCTTTTCCATCACCTTCGCCCGACTGAACGACATCATGGACGGCATGGAGATGGACCTGACACAGAACCGTTACCTCGACTACGCCGGTCTGCGCCTGTATTGCCATCGCGTCGCTGGCGTGGTGGGCATTCTCGCCGCCAGCATTTTCGGTTACCGCAATCCGGACACGCTCGACTATGCAGAAAAACTCGGGCTGGCATTCCAGCTCACCAACATCATTCGCGATGTCGGTGAGGACGCGCGCAAGAACCGCATCTACATTCCATTGGATGAACTGAAGCGGTTCGATGTCACGGCATCGGATATTCTCAATGCGCGGCACACCGACAATTTTGCGCGCTTGATGGCATTCCAGGCCGATCGCGCCGAGCAGTGCTACAGCGAAGCCATGGCGGCATTGCCGCGCGAAGACCGCCACGCCCAGCGACCCGGACTGATGATGGCCGCCATCTACCGCACCCTGCTGAAGGAAATTGCCGCCGACGGCTATCGCGTCCTCAACCAGCGCACCGCCCTCACGCCGTTGCGCAAGCTGTGGCTGGCGTGGAAAGTATGGATACTGACCTGAACGCCCAAGGCCAGCGGTGAACTCATCGCGCACCGCCGCCGTCATCGGCGCAGGCTGGTCGGGCCTTGCTGCAGCCCTCGTCCTGGCGCGCGCCGGGCGACGCGTCACCGTTTTCGAAGCATCGCGAAATCTCGGCGGCCGGGCTCGCAGCGTCAATCTGGCGGACGGGCCGCATGACGGCGAGTCCCTCCGCATCGACAACGGCCAGCACGTTCTCATCGGCGCCTATCGAGAGACGCTACGACTGATGCGTGTTGCCGGCGTCAATGTCGAGCGTGCGCTGCTGCGCATGCCCCTTGACCTGCATTACGCGGATGGATTTCGCATGCGTGCCGCACGCCTTCCCTATCCGCTCAACCTTCTTTCTGCCCTGCTGAGATGCGAGGCCATTGGCAAAGCCGAGGCCATCGGCGCCATGCGCATGATGGCCATGCTGCGACTGCGCAAGTTCCGCGTGCAGCCCGACATCACGGTCAGCGAGTTGCTGGCCCGCCACCGGCAGAGCGATACCCTGCGCATGCACTTGTGGGAGCCGCTGTGCGTGTCGGCGCTGAATACGCCGCCGCATCGCGCGTCGGCCCAGATATTCGCCAACGTTCTGCGAGACGGCCTGACAGGGCGTCGTGAGAACAGCGACCTGCTGGTGCCGCGAATTGATCTGGGACGCCTGTTTCCGGAGCCGGCGGTCGAGCGCTTGCGCTCCATGGGCGCCAAGGTGGAACTCGGCACACCGATCCGACAAGTCAACCGACGGCGCAACCGATTCATCCTCGACGACCGCGAGGAAGAATTCGCCACGGTGATTCTTGCCGTCGCACCGCAGCATGCCGGCGCGCTGCTTGCCGGCATGATCGAAACCCAGGAAGCCCGGTCTCGAATCGATGAACTGGCTTACGAACCGATCGTCACCTGCTACCTGCAATATGGCAGCGACATGCAACTGCCTGCTCCCATGCTGGGATTTTCCGGTGGCATCCTGCAATGGGCTTTCGATCGCGGCCAACTGGGAAATGCACGTCATGCCGGACTGATTGCAGCCGTCATCAGCGCTTCCGGCGCACATGAAGAATTTTCCGGCGAAACACTGGCCGCCAAGGTGGCTGCGGAAATTTCCGTCGTGACCGGTCGCAACGAACCACCACACTGGAATCGAGTCATCACCGAGAAGCGCGCCACCTGGTCGTGCAGACCCGGAGTGCTCCGTCCGACGATGCGCACACCTCTGCCGGGCCTGCTGCTGGCGGGAGATTATCTCGATGGCGAATACCCCGGGACCCTCGAGGCGGCGGCGAGAAACGGCGTTAGCGCGGCCAGGGCCGCACTGGAAGACTGATTCCAGTGAATTTTGAAGTAGCCCCATGACAGCAATGTCCGCCGGCAATGCATCGATCGGCATGCATTGCTTGCGGCAGTATTGCGTCTCGCTGCGAAATCGATCGTTCATTCACGTGGCGAAACACGGCCACCGCTCGGCCGGCGCCCCCGATAGACGCTCAATTCATCCGGCCAAATTCAGATTGACCAATCCCCGTCGCTAGCTCTAGCATCGACGGCTCTTTATCTCCAGTTCCCAGCCCATAAAGGAGTTTTGCAATGACCATACGTTTCGACAATCGTGTCGCCATCATCACCGGAGCCGGTGGTGGCCTCGGACGCAGCCATGCCCTGCTGCTCGCATCGCGCGGCGCCAAGGTGGTGGTCAATGATCCGGGCGGCAGCGTCGACGGCAAGGGCGGTGACAGTTCCGCGGCCGACAAGGTCGTCGCGGAGATCAAGGCCGCAGGCGGCCAGGCCGTCGCCAGCTACGACAGCGTCGCCACCTGGGCCGGCGCCCAGAACATCATCAGCACCGCCGTCAAGAGCTTCGGCACTGTCGACATTCTCGTCAACAACGCCGGCATCCTGCGCGACAAGAGCTTCATCAAGATGCCGATAGAAGATTTCGAACTGGTCATGCAGGTGCACTTCATGGGTACCGTGTACTGCACCAAGGCCGCCTGGCCGATCATGACCGAGAAGAAATACGGACGCATTGTGCTGACCAGCTCCGGTTCGGGCCTGAACGGCAACTTCGGCCAAAGCAACTACGGCGCGGCAAAGACCGCCATGGCGGGATTCCAGAACTGCCTGAAGCACGAAGGGGAGAAGAACAACATCAAGATCAACATCATCTCGCCAGCGGCGGATACGCGAATGACCGGGGGATTGATGGACGATACGGCGCTGAAGTACATGAAGCCGGAGCACGTATCCACGGCAGTGGCTTGGCTAAGCAGCGAAGAATGCAATGTGAGCGGCCAGATCATTGCCGCAGCGGCAGGTTTTTATGCGGCACTGCGCTATTACCGCACCGAAGGTGTCTCTTTCAACCCCTCTCAGCCCGCCACCTTGGAAGAATTCGCCTCCGAGACGGGCAATCTGTTCGATTTCAATCACCTCACCGAATTCAATGGCGTTTCCAAACGCGTCCAGGAGATGCTGAAGGCAAAGGGCTACACCTGATCAGCAAACGATTCGGTTCAATGAGAAAAGGGCGCCGCAGGCGCCCTTTTTTTGTACCAGCCCCCTCATGACAAGGACCGCTGAAGTCAATTCTTGTGTGCCGCGTCCGCTTCGGGTTTCCTGTCGCTCTTCCATATATAGACGCCGACACCAATAATGCCGCCAAAGAAGATGATCA
>CANIIN010000317.1 GCA_947467405.1 Betaproteobacteria bacterium
CACCAGATAACCCATCGGTTCCAGGCCGAGTTCGGCGAGCTTGTCTTCGGCCACGACCAGGCAGGCGGCGGAGGCGTCGTTCTGCTGGCTGGCATTGCCGGCGGTGACGATGCCGCCCTTCATGATGGGGCGCAGTTTGGCCAGCGTCTCCATGCTGGCGTCCTTGCGGTAGCCCTCATCGTGCGAGAACGCCTTGGGGTCGCCCTTGGGTTGCGGCACGTCGATGGTCACCAGTTCTTCGTTGAACTTGCCGTCCACCCAGGCCTTGGTAGCGCGCTGGTGGCTGCGCACGGCGTATTCGTCGGCTTCGTCGCGGGTGATGTTGTATTCCTTGGCGAGGTTCTCCGCGGTCTCGATCATGCCGCCGGCGATTTCGCCGAAGCGCCAGGCCGGCTGCGAACGCTCGCGGCCGCGCTGGATGCGGTCATGCATGGTCACGGAGCCGGAGCGCTTTCCCCAGCGCAGGTCGGTGGTGTAGTACTCGGCATTGCTCATGCTCTCCACGCCACCGGCCAGCACCACGTCGGCTGCGCCGCTCTGGATCATCATCGAAGCGTTCAGGATGGCCTGCAGTCCGCTGCCGCAGCGGCGGTCGAGTTGGTAACCGGGGATCTCGATCGGCAGGTCGGCCTCCAGCACGGCATAGCGGCCGATGCACGGCGCTTCGGTGTTGGCGTAGGACTGCGCCACGATGACTTCTTCCAGTCGCGCCGGGTCGATCTTGCTGCGCTTCAGCACTTCCTTGATGGTGGCGGCGATCAGCTTCTCCGCGGCGACGGGGCGCAGCGAACCGCCATAGGTGGCAACGGCGGTGCGAACGGGTGCGACGATGGCGGCACGTCTCATGACTTCTCCTTTGGGTTATTGCCGGAACCGGCGGGAACCGGACCTCTGTCGTTCGTGCAATTGTTCGTGCAGTTGTTCGTACAATCGCTTGGCGACGTTCGGTCCGTCTGTGCCGGCTGGTATTGAAAGTGGTTCTTGAATGAGTTCGGCGGGTGCCGGAATGATACCGCTTCGGTCGCTGATCGACCATGCCGCTCGTCATGAGGCGGGTCATGGCCGGGGGCCGACGGCGGGCGCAGCATCGCGCCATGGGTGCGGATGCAGGACCGGCGCAGTCTGTTACGCTCTCGGTCTCTTTTCATGCAGAGTCGATCATGTCCAAGGAAATTGCTCTAGAAGCCCTCGATCTGTCCGCCTGGATCCGCGCCGGCGACACCATCATGTGGGGGCAGGGGCCGGCCGAGCCGGTGCCGCTGTCCAAGGCATTGATGGCGCAGCGCCAGAGCCTCGGCGGCTGCAAGGTGTTTCTCGGCGCGACGTACTCCGATTCGATCAAGCCGGAGTACGCGGACTGCATTGCGTTTTCGGCCTATATCGGCGCCGGCACCAACCGCAGCCTGGCCAAGGCCGGCGTGCTGGACGTGTATCCGTTGCATTACTCGCAACTCACCGAGGCCATCCGCAGCGGCAAACTGAAGATCGACGTGCTGTTCCTGCAGGTGGCGCCGGCTGACGCGCAGGGTCGCTACAGCCTGTCCATGGCCTACGAATACCTGGTGCCCGCCATCGACAACGCGCGCGTCATCATCGCCGAGGTCAACGACCAGGCGCCGTGGACGCATGGCGAGCGCACCCTCACCGATCAGGACATCGACGTCATCGTGCGCACCTCGCGTGCGCCGGTGGACATGCCGCCGGCCAAGGCCGGCGAGACCGAAATGGCCGTGGCACGCAATGTCGCGAGCCTGGTCGAGGACGGCGCGACGCTGCAGTTCGGCATCGGCGCGCTGCCCGAGGCCATCCTGGCGCAACTGGCCGATCGGCGCGACCTTGGTGTGCACAGCGGCGCCATCGGCGACCAACTGGCGGTGCTGACCGAAGCCGGCGTGATCACCAATGCGCGCAAGAGCATCGACCCGGGCGTGACCATCGCCGGCGTCATCCTCGGCAACAAGCGCCTGCGCGACTTCTGTCACTACAATCCCGGCGTGCAGTTTCGCTCCAGCCTCTATACGCACTCGGCTGACGTGCTGGCGCGCATCGACAAGTTCGTCGCGCTGAATGCGGCCATCGAAGTCGATCTCACCGGCCAGATCAATGCCGAGGTGGCCGCCGGCACCTATGTCGGCGCGGTCGGTGTCTCGCTGGATTTCACGCGTGCTGCGAATCGTTCCAGGGGCGGACTGGCCATCGTTGGACTGGGCGCCGTGGTGGGCTCGGGCGAGAAGACGGCGACGCGCATCGTGGCCAAGCTGTCCGGCCCGGTGAGCACGCCGCGCAGCGACACCGGCCTGGTGGTCACCGAGTTCGGCGTGGCCGACCTGCGCAACTGCTCCATGCGCGAGCGCGTGAAACGCATGATCGCCATCGCGCATCCGCAGTTCCGTGAACAACTGGAGAAGGCTGGCGCCAGTGTCATGAATGGATGAGGTCATGAACGGATGAGGTCATCTACGGATGAGGTCATGAGTGGCTGAAGTCGGCTGCCTGATCGCTGCGTTGCGCTGCTGAACGATGAACAAGGGGGGGTGAATATGGCAACAACGGGACAATGGTTTGTCGGCAAGTCGGTGATCGTCACCGGCGGCGGTTCGGGTATCGGCCGCGCCACGGCGCGACGCTTCGGCGAAGAGGGCGCGCGCGTCTGTGTCGCCGACCTCAATCTTGAGTCGGCGCAGAAGGTCGCGGCGGATATCGTCGCCAAGGGCGGCGACGCCTTTGCCTGCCAGGTGGATGTGGCCGAGGAGGCCGACAACGAACGCATGGTGGCCGAGACGGTGAAACGCCATGGCGGGCTCGATGTTGCGTTTCTCAATGCCGGCTACGGCGGCTGGCCGGTTGATCTGCTGGAGGGCGATGTGGCCGAGTTCGACCGCATCATCGCCATCAACCTGCGCGGCTGTTACCTCGGCATGCGCAGCGTCATGCGTTCCATCCGAAGCGGTGGCGCGGTGGTGGCGACGGCGTCGATCGGCGGCCTGATGGGCGTGTCCTTCAATGCGGCCTATGCCGCCTCCAAGCACGGCGTGATCGGCATGGTGAAATCCTTTGCCGAGGCGTTTGCGGTCAAGGGCGTGCGCATCAACGCGCTGTGCCCGGGCGCCGTGGCCACCGCCATGACCGGGTATCCGGATGGCGATCTGGGATTGTCCGGCGATGCCCTGCCCATGGTGGAATTCAAGGGCCGTGCCGCGCCCGAGTACATGGCCGAATCGGTGCTGTTCATGGCCAGCAACCGCGCCGCCGGCATGACCGGTTCGTATATGGTGGTGGATGCCGGCCAGACCAGCAATCTGAGCCGCCCGAAGTAGGACTAGGCGGAACGACGAGGTAGAAATACGAAGCCGATGTCCGATTTTCTGGTCGGTCAAACAATCCTCATCTGCAAGCAGGACAGTCATGTGGTTAGTTGCGGCCTCCGTTGGCCAGCATGGCGGTGCTTTCGCCATGCCGGAACCGCTTTCGGCCCACGTTTGACTTGTGCCGAGTGCCCGTAATTCAGTACACTGAATTCAATCAAAAACTGCGCACGGACCGGCGATCGAATGCAAGGTCTGCCGACGCAGCAAAGCGAGGAGACAATCTGGTGGGTGTTGAAATAGCATCAGGGCGCCCGGCGGGCGCCCTGCTGGCGGGCCGCGCCGCGGTGATCACGGCGGCGGCCGGGTCCGGCATTGGTTTTGCCACAGCACGGCGTTTCGCCGAGCAGGGCGCACGCGTGCTGATCAGCGACCGGCACGAAGGGCGTCTGGCCAAGGCGGTCGATGAATTGCAGCGCCTCACCGGCACGCGTCCGCCATCGATCCTGTGCGACGTCACGGTCGAGAGCGACGTGCAGGCGCTATTTGCCCTCGCCATGAAGGAATTCGGCCGCCTCGATATCCTGGTCAACAACGCCGGCCTGGGCGGCGACCGTGCCATTGTCGACATGGCCGACGACGAATGGCTGCGCGTCATGGACGTCAACCTGAACGGCACCTTCCGTTGCATGCGCGCCGCGATGAAACTCATGATGGCGGCGAAATCCGGCGCTATCGTCAATTTGTCTTCCGAGTTGGGCTGGCGCGCACAGGCCAACCAGGCGCACTACGCCGCCACCAAGGCGGGCATTGGCGCGCTGACGCGCTGCGCGGCGGTGGAATGCGCGCCTTTCAACGTGCGCGTGAATGCCGTGGCGCCGAGCCTGGCCATGCACGCCAACCTGGCGCGTTCC
>CANIIN010000318.1 GCA_947467405.1 Betaproteobacteria bacterium
CGCGCCTTCGAGGGCCCGCTGGCCGAGGGCATGTTGTTTGAGCGCCGGCTGTTCCACTCGTTGTTCGCGACCGAAGACCAGAAGGAAGGCATGAAGGCTTTCGTGGAGAAGCGCAAGCCAGCGTTCAAGAATCGCTGAAAAGGGTCCCCGACGGGAGGCCGGCAGATCGGTCAGTGGGGGTCTCCTGTCGTCAGGCCGAATTCCGTGCCGGTGAATTGATGGGGTAAGACGCATCAAGGGGGCACGGCCCCCTTGTTCAGTGAATACATAGGTAGTATGGAGTCCATAACAAAAAATGATGGTTGGGTCGACCTGCATAGGGATGCGGTCGACGCGGCCGACCCGCGCAGCGATGGCTTCGGTTCAAGGAGAGAGAAATATGGAGAAGATCTGGCTGAAGAGTTACCCCAAGGGCGCGCCCGCCGAGATCGACTACAAGCAGTACCAGTCGATCGGTGAGCTGTTCGACAGGAGTTGCGCCAAGTTCGCCGACCGTCCGGCGTATCACAACCTCGGCAAGAGCATCACCTTCTCTGACCTGAATGGCATGTCGGGCGCCTTTGGCGCCTGGCTGCAGTCGCGCGGGCTGCCCAAGGGCGCGCGCGTCGCCCTGATGATGCCGAACTGCCTGCAGTACCCGGTGGCGCTGTTCGGCACGCTGCGCGCCGGCTACACCGTGGTCAACGTCAATCCGCTCTACACCGCGCGCGAACTCGAGCACCAGCTGAAGGACTCTGGCGCGGAAGTCATCGTCATTCTGGAGAATTTCGCGCATGTGCTGCAGGACGTGATCGCGCGCACCCAGGTCAAGCACGTGGTGGTCGCGGCCATGGGGGATCTGGTCGGCATCAAGGGGTTGCTGGTCAATTTCATATTGCGCAAAGTGCGCAAGCTGGTGCCGTCCTTCAACCTGCCCGGCTCGATGCGCTTCAACGCCGTGCTCGCTGCCGGCTCGAAGATGTCGCTGAAGAAAGTGGACGTGAAGCAGGAGGATGTGGCGTTCCTGCAGTACACCGGCGGCACCACCGGGATATCCAAGGGCGCCACGCTGGTGCACCGCAACGTGCTGGCCAATCTGGAACAGTCCTACGCGTGGATATCCGACACCATCGATGACTCGCAGCTGAACGTGATCCTCACCGCGTTGCCGCTGTATCACATCTTTTCGCTGACGGCGAACTGCCTGCTGATGATGAAGATGGGCGGCCTGAACGTGCTGATCACCAACCCGCGCGAGGTGCCCAATCTGGTGAAGGAGATGAAGAATCATCGCTTCACCATGATCACGGCGGTGAACACGCTGTTCAACGGACTGCTGAACGACCCGGACTTCGCGACAGTGGATTTCTCGGCGCTGAAAGTGACACTGGGCGGCGGCATGGCGGTGCAGAAGGTCGTGGCCGATCGCTGGAAAGAGGTGACCGGCTCGACGCTGGTGGAGGCCTATGGCCTGTCCGAGACGTCGCCGGCGGCGACCATCAACCCGAGCGACATCCCGGAGTGGAACGGCGCCATCGGCCTGCCGATTTCCTCCACCGAGGTGTCGATCCGTGACGACCACGGCAAGGAAGTGGCGCTGGGCGAGTCGGGCGAGATCTGCATCAAGGGGCCGCAGGTCATGGCCGGTTACTGGAACAGCCCGGTCGAGACGGCCAAGGTGATGACGGCGGACGGATTCTTCATGACCGGCGACATCGGCATCATGGACGAGAAGGGTTTCGTGCGGTTGGTCGATCGCAAGAAGGACATGCTGAAGGTGTCCGGCTTCAACGTCTATCCGAACGAAGTCGAGGCCGTGGTGTCCATGCATGCCGGCGTGCTGGAATGCGCCGCCATCGGCGTACCCGATCCGCATTCGGGCGAAGTGATCAAGCTGTTCGTGGTGAAAAAGGACCCGAACCTCACCGAGGCCGACCTGCGCAAGCACTGCGAGGCGAACCTCACCGGTTACAAGCGGCCGAAGTACATCGAGTTCCGCGACGAATTGCCCAAGACCAATGTGGGCAAGATCCTGCGTCGGGCCCTGCGGGACTGATCGCGCGGCGCCCGTCGTTGAACGGTTGAACGCTCAGGCTGGCGGCAGCGCGTCCAACCGGGCTTTTCTGGCGGCGTGTCGCGCCAGCTTGGAAAAAATCTCGTTGATCAGCACGTCGCGCTCGACCGGCTTTCTCAGGAAGCCCTCGGCGCCGAGGTTGTTGGCCTGCACGAAGCATTCCTCGTCCGTCCGCGCGGTCAACACGATCACGGGAATGTCCCGGGTTGAGGCATCGGACTTGAGCGCCGCAAGAACTTCCATTCCATCCAGATAGGGCATTGCTATGTCGAGGATGATCAGGTCCGGCGGGCTGGCGAGGATGGTGCGGATGGCGATGGCGGCATCCTCGGCGACTTCGATCTTCAGTCCGCCACTGGTCAGATAGACGCGCAGCAGATCGAGCAGGGTTCGATCGTCGTCGATGATCAGTACGCGTGGCGCAGTCATTGCTCTGCCATGGATTGCGAGTTCGGCAAGGAGTCCATTTTGCCCGAGCGGGAAAGGGTTGGGCGCTCAATCATCATTTTGACGGACTGCATGTTGGCTAAAAGGCCGTGACGAAACTGACGCCTTTCGCGTCCGGCCTGGTAGCGGCAGCGTCATGCTGCGCCTTGATTCAATATTAACTCAATAAAAACAAAGTCATATCTGTTTTCGCATTGCAATGCACCATCCATCCCCGGAGTGCGCTAAAGTTATAGTTCACTATTTCCGTATGAGGCACTGATGCTGTATGCCCTGCACGAGTTTCAGCACGCGACGCTTGCGCCCTGGAATCATCTGGCACGTACCAGCCTCGAACTGTTCAGCAACCCGTTCAGTCCCCTTGCCTACCTTCCGACCAGCCGGCGCATCGCCGCCGGCGCGGAACTGTTTCATCGCCTGACGCAGCGCTACGAGAAGCCGGCGTTCGGGTTGACCAGCACCGTCATCGACGGCAAGACCGTGCGCATCGAAGAACGCGTCGTCGTCGAGAAGCCGTTCTGCAACCTGTTGCGGTTCGAGCGCATGACCGGCGAACAGGCGACGGGCGAGAAGCGTGGCAAGCCCAAGGCCGCGCTGGCGGGCGTCGCCGCGCAACCCAAGGTATTGCTGGTGGCGCCGCTGTCGGGGCACTTTGCCACGCTGCTGCGCGACACGGTGCGCACCATGCTCCCGGATCACGATGTGTACATCACTGACTGGATCGACGCTCGCATGGTGCCGCTGGAACAGGGCGAGTTCCATCTCGACGACTACATCGACTACGTGCGCGAGTTCATCACTTACCTCGGTCCCGACATGCATGTGATGTCGGTGTGCCAGCCCACCGTGCCGGTGTTGGCAGCAGTGTCGCTGATGGCGACGGCGGGCGACGTCGTGAAGCCGCGCAGCATGGTGATGATGGGCGGCCCGATCGACGCGCGAAAGAGTCCCACGGCGGTGAACAACCTCGCCATGGAAAAACCGTTTTCGTGGTTCGAGCGCACCGTGATCCAGCGTGTGCCGATCCGCTACCCGGGCTACATGCGGCGCGTCTATCCGGGCTTCATGCAGCACATGGGCTTCGTGGCCATGAACCCGTCGCGGCACGCCGATGCGCACTGGGAGTTTTACAATCACCTAGTGGCGGGCGACGGCGAGTCGGCCGAGGGGCATCGCCAGTTCTATGACGAGTACAACGCCGTGCTGGATATGCCGGCCGAGTATTACCTGGACACCATCAAGCGCGTGTTCCAGGAATTCCTGCTGCCGCGCGGACGCTTCTTTTCGCGCGACCAGTTGGTGCGTCCTCAGGACATCAAGGACACCGCGCTGCTCACCATCGAGGGCGAACTGGACGATATTTCCGGCAACGGCCAGACCCAGGCCGCGCATACGCTGTGCACCGGCATCCCGGCCAAGCGTCGCGAACATTACGAAGTACAGGGCGCCGGCCACTACGGGATTTTCAGCGGCCGGCGTTGGCGCGAGGATGTCTATCCGCGAGTGAGGGAGTTCATTCGCGACCATTCTTGAAGAACTCCGAATAGTTCGTCTCGTTCTCTGAAGTTGGGGATATGCAAGGGGGCGTGCCCCCTTGTTCGTTACAGCTTTATCCCCGTGTCAGGGAGTTCATTCGCGACCATTCGTGAAGGTGCTCGGGCTGATGCAGTTTGATCAGCTGAATTGAAAGGCTCTTTTCGCATTAGTTAG
>CANIIN010000319.1 GCA_947467405.1 Betaproteobacteria bacterium
GTACCTGAACCACCTGGATCAGGCGCGTGAACAACTGGCGCGCGCGCCGCGGGCCTTCCCGCGCATGAAGCTGAATCCCGCAGTCAAGGAACTGGACGGATTCCAGTACGGCGACTTCATTCTCGAAGGCTACGATGCGCATCCGGGGATCAAGGCACCGATTGCGGTATGAGACAGCACCGACAACACCAACGATACCGAGACTGAACGCTTGAGCACATCGCAACACGCACTCACGCCTCCACCCGGGCGCCCCGTCGTCACCCTGATCGCCGCCGTCGCGACCAACGGCACCATCGGCCTGAACAATGAACTGCCCTGGCACCTGCCAGAGGATCTGAAGCGCTTCAAGGCGCTCACGCTCGGCCACCCCGTGATCATGGGCCGCAAGACCTTCGACTCCATCGTGGCGCGCCTGGGCAAGCCGCTGCCGGGCCGGCGCAATCTTGTCATCTCGCGGTCACAACGCTCGGGCATGGTTGGGGCGGAATACTACGCATCGCTCGACGCGGCGCTGGCGGCATGCCGCGATGTCGACGAAGTGTTCGTCATCGGCGGCGAACAGATCTACGTCATCGCGCTGCCGCTGGCCGGACGGCTGCAACTCACCGAAGTGAAGACCGACGTCGCTGGCGACGCCTTCTTCCCCGCCCATGACCGCCGCCTGTTCCGCGAGACCGCACGCGTGGCCGGCGCCGGCGGCGATCATGCGTATGATTTCGTCACCTACGAACGGGCTGCCTGAACCCGTTCGGCAAGGCCGCAAACCAGGCAGCAACAACGTCACATCAACGGAGGAAGCATCACATGTCAGGAGACGGATTTCACGTTCACGGGCCCCACGACCATGCCGTCGAGCATGGCGCGCAGAGCGGCGATTCACTGGCCAGCCGCATCGCGGTCATGACGGCGATTCTATCGACGGCCGGCGCCATTTTCAGCTACCAGGGCGGGCACACACAGAACGAAGCCATGATGTTCAAGAACGAGGCGGTGCTGAAGAAAACCGAAGCGTCGAACCAGTGGAACTTCTATCAGGCCAAGTCGAGCAAGCAGAACCTCGCAGAACTGGGACTCGCGCTGGCGCCGCCGGCGAAAAAGGAGTTCTACGAAGCCGAGATCACGCGCTACAGGAAGGAAAAGGCCGAGATTCTGGTGCTGGCCGAAAAACACGAAGCGGAGGCCAAGAAGTTCAACGACCTGTCGGACGAAGCCATGCATCCGCACCATCGTCTGGCGCAGGCCACCACGCTGATCCAGATCGCCATCTCGCTGGCGGCCATCACGGTGCTGACGCGCCGCATCTGGCTGTACTGGACATCCATCACGGCTGCGGTGGCCGGCGTCGCCGTGTGGGTATTGGCCTGGGTGCACTAGCGCAGAGGGCGTCCGTGCTCGTCATGTGACAGCGCCTTGCAACAAGCCGCATCAATCCATCGTGACCGATGGCGGACGAAAAAAAAGCAGGGCCGAAGCCCTGCTTTTTCATTTGAAGTGCTGAGAATTACTTCTTCTCGGCCTTCTTCTCGTCCTTCTTGTCGGCCTTCTTCTCGGCCTTTACGTCAGCCTTCTTTTCCATCTTGGCGTCGGCCTTCTTGTCGTCGCCAGCCTTCATGTGGGAAGCGGCAAACGCACCGGACATGGCGAACATCGAAGCGATAACAACAGCGATCAGCTTTTTCATTTTCTCTGTCTCCTCGTTGGGGTATGTATGAATGAATCCCGGCTTGAAAACCGAAGACCGTCCGCATCGTAGCAACTCTGGGAGGCCCGGGACAGCACGTTTTTTAAGACGGGCTTGCCTCTAATAACGCCCCATTTCCCGCCCGGATGACAGGCTCCTGCAAGAAATCCTCATATTCAGCGCGCACAATAAAAAAGACCCGTAGAATCATCTACCTATGAAGCGTCACGCACGCCAGCTCAGCGACTGGAAATGGCCTCGGCAGCCCGCCATGAGACCGCTATCGGCTGCCTGTCTAGCCCTTGCGGTGGCCGTGTTCAGCGCGTCGCCGGCGACCCGGGCGGCGCCGCACATCCCGGCCCATGACAATGTCATTGTCGAAAAACTGCCGGTTCGCGCCAATGATCCGGCGGTACGTCACCTGCGCGAACTGCGGTCTGCGCACACTGCCGCGCCCGACAATCGTGACGTCGCCGTTCGACTGGCGCGAAGCTACTTCGATCTGGCCAGCGCAGAAGGCGATCCCCGCTACGTGGGCTATGCCGAAGCGGCCATCCGACCGTGGACAACTCTTCCCGCGCCGCCGACCGACGTCATCCTGATGCGCGCGCTGATACGCCAGTACCGGCATGACTTCGGTCCGGCGCTGCGCGACCTGGACGCGGTGGTCGCCGCCGGACCCGGCAACACCGAAGCACTGCAATGGCAGTTCGCGCTGCATCTGGTGCAGGCCGACTACGCTGCTGCGCGCGAGCGCTGCACGCTGCTCGCACCGCTCACCACGCCGCTGGCCGCCACGGCTTGCACTGCCATCCTCGACGGCATCAACGGCCGCTCTCGCCCGGCCTATGCCCGCCTTGCTGCAGCCCTCGCCCTGCGTACCAGCACCGGCACCGCCGCCGGCAGCATTGATGCCGACTATCGCCAATGGCTGCTGACCCGGCTGGGCGAATTGGCATTGCGCGCCGGCAACAAGACGCAGGCGGAGAAACACTTCCGTGAAGCCATCGCCACCGGCGTCATCGACGGCTTCGTGCTCGCGGCTTACGCCGACCTGTTGCTGGAGGAAAAACGTCCCGCCGAAGTCGTCACGCTTCTGAAGGACTGGGGGACCTCCGACATCCTGCTGTTGCGGCTGGCGCTGGCGGAACAAGCACTGCGCGCGCCGCTGGCCGCCGCGCACAGGCAGGCGCTGGCCGATCGCTTCGCCGCCGCCGCATTGCGCGGCGACAAGCTGCACCAGCAGGAAGAGTCGCGCTTCGCATTGCAGCTGCAGGGCGATGCGGCCAAGGCGCTGGCGCTGGCCGTCGAGAACTGGACATCGCAGCGCGAGCCGCGTGATGCGCGCGTGCTGTTGGAAGCGGCACTGGCGCGCGGCGATGCCGCCGCCGCCAAACCTGCGCTGGACTGGATGGCCAGCACCGGCTTTGAAGAGCCGCGCTATCGCGAACTGGCGGCTGCGCTGGCGCGCCTCCCTGCCAAAGACGCATCCGGCACGGTGACAGGAGCCAAGCCATGATGCGCCACCTCCTGACCGTTGCACTCACCCTGACCACACTGCTTTTCGCCACACCGTCCCACGCCCACAAGCCCAGCGACAGCTACCTGTCGTTCACCGTCAAGGACGGCGCCGTCACGGGGCAATGGGACATCGCCTTGCGCGACCTCGAATACGCGCTCGGCCTCGACGCCGACGGCGACGGACAGATCAGCTGGGGCGAAGTGCGCCAGAAACACGACGAGATCGCCTCCTATGCGTTGGCGCGGCTGGAGGTGAAGGTCAACGCGCAGGGCTGCGAACTGAAGCCCACCGCGCACTTGATCGACGACCACACCGACGGCGCCTACGAAGTGCTGCGCTTCGACGTCGCCTGCCCCGCGCTTGCAGCCGGCACTTCGCCCGACGTGCTCGACATCCGCTACAACCTGTTCTTCGACTTCGACGCCCAGCACAAGGGCCTGCTGCGGATCGAATCGCCGGCCGGCACGCTCTCCGGCGTGTTCGCGGCCGACAGTCCGGCGCAGCGTTTCGAACTGCGCCATCACACGCTGCTGGAGCAGTTCACGTCGTTTGCGCGCGAAGGCGTGTGGCACATCTGGATCGGCATCGACCACGTGCTGTTCCTGATGTCGCTGCTGCTGCCCGCGGTGCTGTTCTTTCCGCACGGCGGATTGGCCCGGCGTCAAAGCTGGCAACCCGCGCCGCGCCTGCGCCCGGTGCTCTGGGACGTGCTGCGCGTGGTGACCTCCTTCACCGTGGCGCACTCCATCACGCTGTCGCTGGCGGCGCTGGGCTTCGTGTCGCTGCCGTCGCGACTGGTCGAATCGACCATTGCCTTCTCGGTGCTGCTGGCGGCGCTCAACAACATCCGCCCGGTCGTCGAAGACCGGCGCTGGATCATGGCCTTCGTCTTCGGCCTCATCCACGGCTTCGGCTTCGCCAGCGTGCTGGCCGACCTGGGCCTGCCGCGCGACGCGCTGCTGCTGGCGCTGGTGGGATTCAACCTCGGCGTCGAGGCCGGGCA
>CANIIN010000320.1 GCA_947467405.1 Betaproteobacteria bacterium
ATGTGGCCGATCTCGGTCGGGACGGATTCCAGGCCTATTCTTCAAGCAAGGCGGCCATGAGCGGATTGACGCGCTCACTAGCCTGTGAACTCGGTCCATTCGGCATCACGGTCAACAACATTGCCCCGGGACTGTTTTTCACCGACATGGGGCGGCCGGTCCAGGACAATCCCGTTGTACACGACAAATATCGCGAGGTGATTGCGCTGGGGCGGGCTGGAAATCCCTCCGAAATCGGCGGGGCCGCGCTGTTTCTGGCATCTTCGGCGGGTTCCTACGTGACGGGCACCACCATCGAAGTCGATGGCGGCGTGGCCAATGTCATGCCGGTGCGGTTCAGTCAAAATCGGACCAGGTGATTGCTCCCGCGGTCGGACCGACGCGTTGGGCGTTATCGCGCTTTGCATTCTGAAGTCGGGCCATGCTGCCGGTGACGAGCAGCCGGGCATCATGATCAATCAACGAGGAGAAGACATCCATGAGCACCTACCAGTACATCCGCTACTCGGTTGCCGAGCGCATTGCGCGCATTACCTTGAACGTTCCGGAAAAGCGCAATCCGCTCAGTCTCGGCTTGCGCGCGGAACTCGTTGACGCATTGAAGGTGGCCGAGCGTGACGACGAGGTATCAGTCGTATTGCTCGATGGTGAGGGTCCGGTTTTCTGCAGCGGCTACGATCTGAATGCCTCGGGAGGCGGGCCCAAGGGCGGCTGGATTTCGGAAAAGCACTTTGACGGCTGGAGCGACCAGTTTGCGCGCAATGCGATCAAGGACTGGCTCACCATCTGGGACTTGATGAAACCGGTGGTATGCAAGGTGCAGGGTGCATGCCTGGCCGGAGGCACCGAGGTCATGTCGATGTGCGACATCGTTTTCGCGGCCGATAATGCCCGCATCGGTTATCCCGCGACGCGCGCGCAGGCCTCGCCGGACACCGCTTTCTTTCCCTGGAAAATGACCATGGCTCAGGCCAAATACATGCAGCTCACGGGGAATTCGATTACCGGCAAGCAGGCGGCTGATTGGGGATGGATTGCGAAGAGCTTTCCGGCCGAGCGACTCGAGGAAGAGGTCATGAAGGAAGTGCGCGCCCTGGCGACGATTGCGCCGGACATGCTGGCCGTGAACAAGGGCTGCCTTAATGAAACCTATGAAAATATGGGTTTCAAGAACGCGCTGAATGCCGGTGTGCACTGGCATGTGCTGAGCCTGCAGCGCGTACGTCCGAGTGCCGGAGAGTTTCGCCGAATCGTGAATGAGCAGGGAATCAAAGCCGCCCTGAAGTGGCGAGACGATCCCTTCAGGGGCGTCGGCGGCTGAGTTGCTCTGCGGCGCGGGTTCCAGCAGGCCGGTCAGGCCGACTTCGCCTTCTGCATCTCGCGCAGCGCCACCTTGTTGATCTTGCCGCTGGCGATGCGCGGCATTTCGGTGATGAACTCGATGTCGCGCGGGCACTTGTAGCGGGCGATCTGCGTCTTGCAGTGCTCGATGAGCGCCTCTTCCGTGACAGTGGTGCCGGGCTTGCGCACCACATAGGCCTTGACCGCTTCGCCCCATTTCTCGTCGGGTACGCCGATGACGGCGGATTCGACGATGTCCGGGTGCTTGTGGATGGCTTCTTCCACCTCGCGGCTGTAGATGTTCTCGCCGCCGGAAATGATCATGTCCTTCTTGCGGTCGACCAGGAAGACGATGCCCTCCGCGTCCATGTAGCCGAGGTCGCCGGTGTGGTACCAGCCGTCGCGGATGGCTTCGATGGTGGCGGGGTGGTTGTTCCAGTAGCCGGCCATCACGAGGTCGCTCTTGAACAGCACCTCGCCTGTCACACCGGTGCCGACGTCGTTGTCGTGATCGTCAACGATGCGGATGCCGACGCCGGCCATGACGTGGCCCACCGAGGCGAGGCGCTTGACCTCCTCGTCGGTGCCGTCCGGACGCACCATGTGGATGGGCAGGTTGCAGCCGTTGCCGAACTCGGTGCCGCCGTACTGGATGGAGAAGATGGGGCCGAGCAGTGCGATGGCTTTCTTCAGCAGCGGCACGGGGATGGGCGCAGCCGCCGATACAATGCGTTTCATGCTCGAGACGTCGAATTTCTCCACGCCCGGGACGGACAGCACCGCCTGGATCATGGCCGCCACCATGAAGGTGTAGGTGACGCGCTCCTTCTCGATGGTCTGCAATGCAGCGAGCGGATCGAAGGCGCGATGCAGCACGATTTTGCCGCCCATCCACCACGTGCTCCACGGATAGCCGATGCCGCCGATGTGGAACAGCGGCGTGGTCTGCAGCACGATGGTCGCGCCATTGAAGTCGGTATTGAGCGCAATGAACAGTGCCGTGGCGCACACGCCACGATGTTTGTGCACGGCGCCCTTGGGGCGGCCGGTGGTGCCGCTGGTGTAGAGCAGGTGGGCGTAGTCATCCGGGGTCGAGCGGAAGGGCGGGCCCTCCGGCGCGCCGGACTGCAGCACCCATTCATAGTCGAGCGCCCACGACGGCAGCGGCTGCTTGCCGTCGGTGTCGATGCGGATGAAGTGCTCGATATCCGGCAACTGGCGGCGCAGTGCTTCCACGGCTTCGGTGAACTGCGTTTCGAAGATCAGCACCTTCGGCGCGGCGTCCTTGAGGATGTACTGGACTTCCGGCACGGCCAGGCGGAAATTGACCGGCGCGATGATGTAACCGGCGGTGTAACAGGCGCCGTAGGTTTCCACGAACTCACTGCAATTGGTGGCGAGGATCGAAACACGTTCCTGGCGGCGCACGCCGAGGTTGTGCACCGCGCTGGCCAGGCGGCAGGCGCGTACGTGGAACTGGCTGTGGGTGAAGCGGCGATTCTCGAATACCAGCGCTTCCGCATGGGGGTAATAGCGGGCGTTGCGCTCGAAAAGCGCGCCCATGGTCATGGTGCCGTCGTACATGCCTCAACTCCTTCGGGTGATGTTCTGGCGGGCTTTCCGATTCAGCAAATCGGATCTCGCGGCTGCCGGATATGCTCGTTGGAATCCGCCAATCGCGCAAGACCGACTTTGCCGAGCCCCAACGGTGGGGCGGATTGGTTGGGCCTTTGGGCGAAAAGGGCGTGAATTTGGTATTGTTCGTCTCAAACGAGGAGAGCAAAAAGGTGGATTTCACATTCTCAGCCGAGGACGAAGCGTTTCGCCTCGAAGTGCGCCAGTTCATACGCGAAAACCTGCCGCCGGCGTTCAAGCGTGAGGCCACCTATGGCTTCTATCATCTGAGCCGCGAGGCCATGCTGGGCTGGACGAAGATCCTGCACTCCAAGGGCTGGTCGGCACCGCACTGGCCCAAGCAGCACGGTGGCACCGGCTGGTCGCCGATCCGGCAGCACATTTTCCAGCAGGAGTGCTACAACGCTGACGCGCCGACCACGCATTTCCAGTCCTTCCTGCTGGTGGGGCCGACGGTCATCGCCTTCGGCAATGAGGCGCAGCAGAAGAAATTCCTGCCGCCGATCCTGCGCGGCGAGGTGATCTGGTCGCAGGGCTTTTCCGAGCCGAATGCCGGCTCCGACCTCGTGTCGCTCAAGACCAATGCCGTGCTCAAGGGGGACAAGTACATCCTGAACGGCACCAAGATCTGGACCAGCAATTCGAACATGGCCGACTGGTGCTTTTTCCTGGTGCGCACCAACAGTGAAGTGAAGCCGCAGCTGGGCATCTCCTTTCTGCTGGTCAACCTGCGTTCACCCGGCATCACCATCCGGCCCATCCTGTCCATCGACGGGCACGAGCACCTCTGCCAGGTGTTCCTCGACAACGTCGAAGTGCCGGCCGACCAATTGGTGGGCGAACCCGGCAAGGGCTGGAGCTACGCCAAGGACCTACTGGAGAACGAACGTACCAGCAGCGCCTTCATTTACCAGTCGATGCGTGAACTCGACCGCGCCCGGGCCATCGCCACGCGCGAAATGAAGAGCGGCCGGCCGTTGATCGAGGACCCGGAATTCAGTCGTCGTCTGGCGCGCATCCAGATCGAGCTGCAGGCGCTGGAATACGCGGTGCTGCGCGTGCTGTCCGACGAGAAGACCAAATATCACGGCATCGCTGTCGCGGCCGTGCTGAAGATCCACGGCTCCGAATTGCAGCAGAAGGTGGCCGACCTGCAGATGGAAGCCATGGGGCCGCGCACCATGCGTGCGTTCCCGGAAGACGTGGTGCCGGCCCACGATGCCGAAGCCAA
>CANIIN010000321.1 GCA_947467405.1 Betaproteobacteria bacterium
CGCAGAAACTCGATTGCGGATCAGGACTTACGCCATCACTGCCGGGTAAGCGTTTTCCCTCTGGTATAGAGGCATATCACCAACTAATGCGAAAAGAGCCATATACAAGGGGGCTTGCCCCCTTGTTCAGTGAGTCCTTAGGGCTTTGCAAGGTGTTGGGAGAATCGTGACGCTGGCGTGGTGGATGCGCTGCGCGTCAACTCGCTGTACGCCGATCCAATGACCATTACAATCGGCCTTTATCCGCGTTCATCCGCGGCTGAATCCTGTAGCTGACCTCTTAATTGGGAGATATGGAATGAATTCGTGGAAACTGGCAGTTGGAGCCATTGCAACCAGCGTTGCAATGATCACGTCGGGCGGCGCAGGCGCAGCCGACCCGCTGAAGATGGCCTGGGTGTACATCGGCCCGCCCGGCGACGGCGGCTGGACCTACGCCCATGACCAGGGCCGCAAAGCCGTGGAGAAGCAGTTCGGCGACAAGGTGAAGACCACCTTCGTCGAGAACGTACCCGAGAACGCCGATGCCGAGCGCGTCATCCGCGACCTCGCCTCCAAGGGCAACAAGATCATCTTCACCACTTCGTTCGGCTACATGGACTCCACGCTCAAGGTCGCCAAGGCCTTCCCGAAGGTCGAGTTCTATCACGCCACCGGCTTCAAGTCGGCGCCCAACGTGACCATCTACAACAGCCGCATGTACGAACCGGCATTCCTGGCGGGCATGATCGCCGGGCATGTGTCAAAGAAGGGCGTGCTGGGTTTCGTGGCCTCGTTCCCGATCCCGGAAGTGGTGCGCAACATCAACGCCTACACCATGGGCGCGCGTTCGGTGAACCCGAAGATCACCACCAAGGTGGTATGGGTGAACACCTGGTTCGATCCGAGCAAGGAGCGCCAGGCCGCTGAAGCGCTGATCGGCCAGGGCGCCGACGTGCTGCTGCAGAACACCGACTCGTCGGCCGTGCTGCAGACCGCGCAGGACAAGGGCGTGTTCGCCTTCGGCTGGGATTCCGACATGACGGCCTACGGCCCGAAGGCGCACCTTGCCTCCGCCATCGAGATCTGGGGCGGCTACTACGGCAAGGTGGCCGAAGCCGCCATCGCCGGCAAGCCGCTGAAGACCACCATCTGGGGCGGCATCAAGGAAGGCATGAACGACCTGGTCAGCCTGAGCGCCAACGTCCCGGCCGCCGCCAAGAAAATGGTCGAGGAAAAGAAGGCCTTGATCAAGGACGGCAAGCTCGCCGTGTTCACCGGCCCCATCAAGGGCTCGGATGGCAGCATCAAGGTGGCCGCCGGCAAGACGCTCACCGACAAGGAAATCGACAGCATCAACTGGTACGTCGAAGGCGTGGAAGGCCAGCTGCCGGGCAAGTAAGTGCAAGCGACGCAGCGGTGTCGCTAAACAGCGTCATTCCCGCGAAAGCGGGAATCCAGTGTCTTTGGAAAGTCAACGTCGCTGGATCCCCGCTTTCGCGGGGATGACGGTGCTCTGTAGTTGCAGCTCCACTGTGGTATTTGGTATTCGATTCACTGTCGTACTTCGTCGCACACTCAGGTTCACATCGTGTCAGATCTCCGCGCAGATCTTCGTAACTACGTCCGCGCCCTGCCCAAGGCAGAGCTGCACCTGCACATCGAAGGTTCGCTGGAACCGGAGATGGTGTTCGCGCTGGCGCAGAAGCACGGCGTGAAGCTGCCCTACGCCACGGTCGACGCGCTGCGCGCCGCCTACGACTTCAGCGACCTGCAGTCCTTTCTCGACCTCTATTACGCCGGGGCCAACGTGCTCCGCGACGAGGACGATTTCCACGCCATGACCGCGGCCTACCTGCGCCGCGCGCACGCCGACGGCGTGGTGCACGCGGAAATCTTCTTCGACCCGCAAACGCACACCGACCGCGGCATCGACATCGGCGTGGTGTTCCGCGGCATCACCCGCGCCTTGCAGGACGCCGAACGCGAGTTCGGCATGAGCTCGCGGCTGATCCTGTGTTTCCTGCGCCACCTCAGCGAAGAGGCGGCAATAAAAACGCTCGACGCGGCGCTGCCGTACAAGGAGCACTTCGTCGCGGTCGGCCTGGACTCTTCGGAGAAGGGCCACCCGCCGTCGAAATTCGCGCGCGTGTTCGAGCGCGCCCGCGCGGCGGGTCTGCTGACCGTGGCCCACGCCGGCGAGGAAGGCCCGCCGGCCTACATTCGCGAAGCGATCGACCTGCTGAAAGTGTCGCGCATCGATCACGGCGTACGCTGCTCGGAAGACCCGACCCTGGTCGCGGAACTGGCCGCATCGCGCATGCCGCTGACGGTGTGCCCGCTGTCCAACGTGCGGCTCAAGGTTTACAACGACATGCGCCAGCACAACATCGGGCAACTGCTGAAGCAGGGCCTGTGCGTGACGGTGAACTCGGACGACCCGGCCTACTTCGGCGGCTACGTGCTGGACAACTATGTCGCCATCGCCGAGGCGCTCGACCTGTCCAAGGCGCAACTGGCGCAACTGGCGCGCAATTCCTTCGAGGCGTCTTTCCTGGATGCCGCAAGCAAGCAGAAGTGGCTCTTGAGGATCGATACGCTGGCGGCGCTCATCCCGCGATAATGCGCGCGCTGATGTCCATGGCGATGCCTGTAGATCAAGCAATGGTGGGGTTCTTCATGACTTTTTCGATCACGCCCCTGCGGCTCGCCCCCACCCTCCCCCGCTACGCAAGGGAGGGAACAAGGCAGCGCTCCTTCGCCGATATCCCTCCGCTGCGCCGCAAGCGCGGGGAGGGAGCCAAGCATGGCTGCGTCGCTTCCATCCCCTCCCTTGCGCCGCAAGCGCGGGGGAGGGTGAGGGTGGAGGCGTTATCCGTTCATCACATCGGCAGCGCTCAACAACGCGCTCATTAGTTCACACGGAGACCATCATGTCCAAGCCCGTACTGATCAATGACTGGCATCCCGTCGCCGCGAGCGCCGCGCTCGCGCCCGGCACGGTGCTGGCCGAGAAACTGATGGACCATGAACTGGCGATCTGGCGCAGCGCCGACGGCACGGTGAGTATCTGGGAAGACCGTTGCCCGCATCGCGGTTCGCGCTTTTCCATCGGCCGGATCGAGAACGACGGCGTGACCTGCGCCTATCACGGCTGGCGCTTCGCGGCGGACGGGCAGTGCGTGCACCTGCCGGCGCAACCCGACTTCAAGCCCTCGGCCAACATGAAGGCGCGCGTCTATCACGCGAAGGAACGCTACGGCCTGGTGTGGGCCTGCATTGGTGATCCGGCATCCGGCCAGACGCCCGACCTGCTGCCGTTTCCCGAATACGACGACGCCAACCTGCGCAAGGTGCTGTGCGGCCCGTACGACGTGGGCTGCAGCGGGCCGCGCATCGTCGAAAACTTCCTCGACATGGCGCATTTCGGCTTCGTGCACACCGGCATCCTCGGCGACGCCGATCACACCGCCATGCGCGACTACAAGGTGTCCGAGTTCGATGACGGCGCCGGCGGCAAGGGCGTGCTCGCCACGCAATGCTTCGCCTGGCAGCCGCAGACCAACAGCCTGTCGCACGGCGGCAGCGACGTGGAATACACCTATCGCGTGGTGCGGCCGCTGACCGCCATCCTCACCAAGCTGCCGGAGAAGCAGGCCGACTTTCGCGAGGCCATCAGCCTGCACATCCAGCCGGTGACCGAAGAATCGAGCCGCGCCTGGATCATTCTCGCCATGACCAACTTCGTGCAATCGGATGACGAACTGCGCGACTTCCAGGACCGCATCTTCCTGCAGGACAAGCCCATCCTCGAAAACCAGGTGCCGCGGCGACTGCCGCTGACGCGCGACGCCGAGATCCACATGGGCTGGGATCGCATGTCGGTGGCCTATCGCCGCTACCTCGCCGAGCGCGGCATGGACTATGGCGTGATCCACCAGTCCATGACAGCATGAGCGCATGAACTTCTCGGACGACATCAGCGCCACGCCGATTACCGCCCATCGCGGCGCGCTGGTCGATTTCTGCGGCGACCCGCGCGATCCCGGACTGTGCCGCATTCCGCCCGTGCGCCATACCGAGGATGGCCTGCTGCTGGTGCAGGACGGCAAGGTCAAGGCCATGGGGCTGGCGGCCGACATGCTGCCGCTGCTGCCGGCCGACGTGAACCTCACCGACCATCGCGGCAAGATCATCATGCCGGGATTCATCGACGCGCACGTCC
>CANIIN010000322.1 GCA_947467405.1 Betaproteobacteria bacterium
CGCCGAGCCGTGGCCTTTACCGGCGCCGGCATCAGCACCGAAAGCGGCATTCCGGATTTCCGCAGTCCCGGCGGATTGTGGAGCAGGCATACGCCGGTGATGTACGACGAATTCATGCGCAGCGATAAAGCACGCGTCGAATCGTGGAAACTGTCTGCCGCCATGTATCGAGAATGCTCCGCTGCTCGACCTAACGACGGACACCTGGCCATCGCAGAACTGCAGCGAAGAGGCCATATTGCCGCCGTCATCACGCAGAATGTCGATGGCCTGCATCAGGACGCCGGCAGCGACCCGGTGATCGAACTGCATGGCACCAATCGCATGGCGGCGTGCCAGCACTGCTGGACCACCTGGCCCTATACCGACATTCTGGAACGCTGGGAGCAGGGCGAAGCCGCACCTACCTGCGAGCTCTGTGGCGGGCCCATCAAGTCCAAGACCATCTCGTTCGGCCAGGCCATGCCCGAAGACGAAATGCGCGTCGCTGCCGACATGACCTTGCAGGCCGATCTCTACATCGCCATCGGTTCGTCGCTGGTCGTGGAACCCGCGGCTTCCTTTCCACGCCACGCCAAACGGGCCAGCGCCAGCCTGGTCATTCTCAACAACCAGCCTACGCCGCTTGACGACATCGCCGACCTGATCATTCGCGAGCCCATCGGTGCCACCTTGCGCACGCTCCTGCAGCGCCTCGGCTACTCCACTGCGGCCTGAGCACACCATCGCATGTCACTGATCGAGTGGGGTCTGATCTACGTGCTGCTGGGCGCGGTGGTTGGATTTTTTGCAGGTCTGCTAGGTATCGGGGGCGGTGCCATCATGGTGCCGTTGCTGGTGCTGCTGATGGATGCCCAGGGGTTGCCGAAGGAACAGGTGCTGCATCTGGCGGTGGGGACCTCCATGTCAACCATTCTGTTTACCTCAGTCTCCAGCATGCGCTCGCACAACAAGCGTGGGTCGATCCGTTGGGACGTGTTTCGTTCCATGGTGCCCGGCATCCTGCTGGGCGGTTTGATCGGCGCCGCGCTGGCATCGCGCATTCCCAGCGCTGCACTGGCCATCGCTTTTACGACCATTATTTATGTGGCCGCCACCAACATGATTCTCGATCGTCAGCCGCATGCATCACGGCAGCTGCCCCAATGGAAGGGATTGCTCGGCGTCGGCGCAGCCATCGGCGGCGTGTCGTCCATTGCCGCCATGGGCGGCGCCTTTGCCTCGGTGCCGTTCATGGTCTGGTGCAACGTGCCCATGATCCAGGCCATCGGCACGGCCGCGGCGTTGGGATTTCCCATCGCACTGGCTGGCACGACTGGATTCATCTTCAACGGTTTGCAAGATACTGGCCTGCCGCCGTGGAGCCTGGGTTATATCTATCTCCCGGCGATGCTCGGCATCGTCTTCACCAGCATGCTGATGGCACCGGTCGGCGCGGCAACTGCGCATCGGCTGCCCACACGACAGCTCAAGCGTATTTTTGCCGTGCTGTTGTATCTGCTGGCAACACGCATGCTGGTCAAGATCGTCTGGCAGTAGGGGACGCCACAAGAGGGGCAGCCACAAAGAAAAAGACCGGGAATGACCCGGGTCCCTTCTGCTATTTCCACACCGGACCTGCTTAGCAGGTGTACTTCACGCTCAAGCCAAGATTGCTGCCATGGGAGTCGCCGCCGACAGTGGATTTGGACAGCTTGCCGACGTCTTCATATTCAGGGTGCACGCTGATCTGCTTGCTGAAACTGTAGTCGACACCGATTCCCAGCAGGACGTCGGAGTGAGTGCTGCCGCTGGAAAATTTTGGAAGATTCGACGTTGCGCCGAGCTTTCCGATCACAGACCAGCGATCCGCTATCGGCATGGTGCCTGTATCGACGAGTGGCGACGTCCGACACGGCAACATGGCCCGTGCGACGCGATCCTTGGACGCCCTTTACAATGGGCGTTGCCGGAATCCACGTGCCGTGGCGGCCTTGACAACCCTTGGCGCAACTGGCGCCAGCAATTATTTGAAAGCGAATGGACATGGAATTCGAAACCCTCAAACTGGATGTCGCTGATCACCTTGCGACGGTCACCCTCAATCGCCCGGACAAGCTCAACTCGCTCAGCCTGCAGTTGCTGGTCGACCTGCGCAGCGCGTTCAAGCACATCACCGCCACGCCGGATATCCGCGGCCTGCTGATCACCGGAGCCGGCCGTGGCTTCTCGGCGGGCGCCGACCTGACCGCCGACAAGACCAAGTTCAACATGAATCCCGATGATGCCGGCGAATCGCTGCGCGACTATTTCGTGCCGCCCTTCCACCTTCTTCGCGACATGAACATCCCTACGGTCGCTGCCGTCAACGGACCGTGCGCCGGCGCCGGCATGAGCCTCGCGCTGACCTGCGACATCGTGGTCGCGTCGCGCTCGGCGTTCTTCATGCAGGCCTTCGTGCAGATCGGCCTCGTGCCGGATACCGGCTCAAGCTGGCTGGTCAGCAAGGCGCTGGGTCCGGCGCGCGCCAAGGCACTCATGATGCTGGGCGAGAGGCTTTCTGCCGAGCAGGCTGCTGAATGGGGTCTGATCTGGAAGTGCGTGGACGACGACAAGCTCATGGCTGAAGCCGGTGCCATTGCCAGCAAACTCGCCAACGGCCCGACCTACACCTACCAGCACATCAAGAAGCTGGGGAATGCCGCCGAGCACAACTCGCTGCGCGACCAGATCCATCTGGAAAACGAATTCCAGATGCTGATGCGCGACTCCGGTGACACGCAGGAAGCGCGCGCCGCCTTCCTCGAGAAGAGAAAGCCGGTGTTCAAGGGACGCTGAGCGTTTCCATCGGCGCCGCGTTATCCGGCGCCGACGAATTGCGCATCGGAAGAGTTCACTCCCGGCCGGTAGCAAAATCACACGTTGCCAATCTTCCAGGATTGCATTCATGGCTCGCAAGATCCCAGTCAAGGCCCAATCCGAACCTCACGCACGAGTGAGCCGGAAGGCTGCCGGACGCAAACCGTCGCGCAAGGCCGAGATTACGCGCTGGCGGATCCTCGGGGTGGCCGCCAAGGTGTTTGCCCGCCATGGCTATCACCTCGCGCTGCTGGGCAATATCGCCCGCGACGTCGGCATCCATGTGACCGCCCTGTACTACTACTTCGATACCAAGGAACACCTGGTCGAAGAAATGCTCAATCGTTTCGCGACCGCTACCGATGCCGCGGTCCGCGCCAGCGTACAAACTCTGCCCGCAGGCGCAAGTTACCGCGACAAGATCACGGCAGCGGCCATCGCCCAGGTCAGCGCCATGCTGTCTGAGTCCGATTTCATGGCGGCGCACTCGCGCGTGCTCTATCAAGTCCCGCAGGAGGTTCGCGACCGTCATTTTGTCTATCTGCGCGCGGGGCTGTTCTTCTGGCGCGCACTCATCAAGGGCGCCTGGGACAGCGGTGAAATCCGTCGCGATCTCGATCCCACCATCGCCACGCAGATCCTGATGGGCAGCCTCAACTGGACGCCGGAGTGGTATCACCCGGGTCGCAAGACCCCTGCCGAGATCGCCCGCGATGCTGTCGACATCATGTTCGACGGCATGGTGGTGCGGCCTGCAGTCAAGCCTGCCAAGATTGCCAAGACCGCCACGATATCCAACATGACCAAGGCCGTGCGCCACAGACCCTAGTGGCAGGGCGACGGGGCGGTCTGAACCCGTCGAGCACCGCAGCGCCTCGAGATATTGCGTTGCAATAAATCAGACTGCACGCCGGTTTACCGGCTAGAGTTGATTTCTATGTCATATAGAAAAAATTCTTGCGCGTCTGCGTGAAGCCCCCTAACATTATCTTCTCGGTTTTTTGCTGAATTCAGGAGGAGAGGCGCAATGGAGTTCGCGTTCTTTGTGTCCGGCGTGGGTGGGCAGGGTGTCCAACTCATGTGCAAGGTGATGGCGCTGGCTGCCACGGCGGAGAATCGCTATGCCATGCTGTCGTCGGACTACGGTGGGCAGATGCGCGGCGGCAGCTCACTGGGCACGGTAGTCGTCGGCAACAGCAGGCTACGCGCCTTGCCGGTGGTGCCCAAAGCCAACTCGGCCATCGCCCTGCACCATCTCTACTGGGAAATGACTGCCCCCAAGCTGCGGCCCAATTCCCTGATCGTTGTCGAATCCACGATGGCCGATGACCTGAA
>CANIIN010000323.1 GCA_947467405.1 Betaproteobacteria bacterium
AACGGGCGCTATACCTACGCCGAACTCGATCGCGAAGTGCGCCGCGCGGCTTCGGTGATGTGGTCGCTGGGCGTGCGTCCCGGCGAGCGCGTCGCTGCCTGCCTGCCCAACGACGTGGATATCGTCATCGCGTTCCTGGCCACGCAGCGCCTCGGCGCCATCTGGGTGGGCATCAATGCGCCGCTGGCGCCGCCTGAGAAGCTGTACATGCTGAACGACAGCGGCGCCGTGCTGCTGCTGGCGTCACCCGCGTGCTTTGACGAAGTGTCGCCACGCCGGTCCGAGGCCGCGGCGCTGCGCCACATCGTGCGCGTGGACCCGACCAGCGCCGATGGCGAGTGGCGCAAGCGGCTGCGCGAGGCGGGCGACGCCGAACCGGCCGCCATCGCCGCGATCGTCGCCGATCCCTTTGCGCCGGCCGCCATTGCCTACACCAGCGGAACCACCGGCCTGCCCAAGGGCGCGGTGCACAGCCAGCGCAACATGCTCATGCCCGGCGTGGTGTTCCGCCTGCAGCGGCGCTATCCCGAAGGCGCGCGGCAGGGCAGCGTGCTGCCCATGACCATCCTCAACCTGTTCACGCTCGAGGTGCTGCCGGCGCTGACCGATCGCCGCTGCCTGGTGTGCATCGACCGCATCGATGCGCCGGGGCTGGCGGAATGGATCGAAAAGGAACAGGTCGGTGTGCTCACCGCCGTGCCCACGGTTTTTCACGATCTGCTCAACAATCCCGCCGTGCGTCCGGGGCAACTCGATTCGCTGGTCGCGCCCGGGGCGGGCGGGGCGGACGTGCCGCCGGAGATCATCCGCCTGTACAAGGAGCGCCATGGCCACGCCATGGTCATCGGTTACGGCATGACCGAGGCGCCGGCGGTGGTGTGCTGGAGCGACGGATCGACGCCGACCGCGCCGGGACTGTGCGGAACGCCGCTGGCCCACCTTCAAATCGACATCCGCGACGACGACGGCAGGGAACTGCCGGTCGGCGAAGTCGGCGAAATCTGCGTCAGGCCCGCCAGCAGCGGCGATTACGCGGGTCTGTACACGCCCATGCTGGGTTACTGGAACAAGCCCGATGCCACGCGCGCCGCGCTGCGGGGCGGCGTCTATCACACCGGCGACATGGGCTTCTTCGTGCCGGACGGCAACCTGTATATCAAGGGCCGGCGCAATCAGATGATCATCCGTGGCGGGGCCAACGTCTATCCGGCGGAGGTCGAGCGCGTCCTCGATTCGCATCCGGCGGTGCTGTGCGCGGCGGTGCTGGGCATTGCCGATGCGCGTCTGGGCGAACGGGTCGTGGCGGCCGTGCAGTTGCGGCCCGGCGCCAGCGTCGAGGGCGAGGCGTTGCGCGCCCATGCGCTGCAGCAGCTGGCCCGCTACAAGGCGCCGGACGAGTTCCGCTTCGTGGAGACCATGCCGCGCAACGCCATGAACAAGATCATCAAGGCGGACCTGCGCCATCTGTTCAAGTCTTCCGGGACGGACTGAATGGCGGCGCATCCGTCGCCGGTCGAAGGCAGTTGGCTGGTGCGGGATTTTCGCTTTCACACCGGCCAGGTGCTGCCTGAACTGCGCCTCGCGTACACGACCCTCGGCGATCCGGGCGGCGAGCCGGTGCTCATCCTGCATGGCACGAACCAGTCGGCGGCGAGCATGCTGGCGCCGCCCTTTGGCGGCGAACTGTTCGGGCCGGGGCAGCCGCTGGATGCCGGCCGCTACTACCTCATTCTGCCGGACAGCATCGGCACCGGACGCTCAAGCAAGCCTTCCGACGGATTGCGCACAGGCTTTCCGAAATACAACTACGACGATGCGGTCGATGCGCAATACCGCCTGCTGACCGAACACCTCGGCATCCGCCACCTGCGACTGGTGCTGGGCAATTCCATGGGCGGCATGCAGACGTGGCTGTGGGCGCAGAAGGTTCCGCGCTACATGGACATTGCCGTGCCGATGGGGGCGCTGCCCATCGAAATGTCCGGACGCAACTGGATGATGCGCCGCCTGATCATCGATTCCATCCGCAACGACCCGGCATGGATGAACGGCAACTACACGCAGCAACCGAAGAGCGCCGCCTTTGCCTACGCGTATTTCGCGCTGGCCACCAATGGCGGCAACCTCGGGCTGCACCAGCTCGCGCCGACGCGTGCCAAGGCCGATCAGCTGCTCGATCAGCGCCTGAACGCGTCATTCACCGGCGACGCCAACGACATGCTGTACCAGTTCGAATCGTCCGCCGATTACAACCCGTCGCAAGGCCTGGAGCGCATCGAGGCGACGCTGCTGGCCATCAACACCGCTGACGATGAACGCAATCCGCCGGAACTCGGGCTTGATCGGGAGATCCGGCGCGTGAAGCATGGGCGAGCCATGCTCATTGCGGCCAGCGACCAGACGGTCGGCCACGGCACGACTTTTCACGCGAAGTTCTGGAAGCAGGAACTTGCGGCGCTGCTGGAGGGTGCGCCGCGCTGTGCGGGGTAGACGCTGGATGCGCCACCGAGCGCGACGATCGTCTTGCCAGTGCCTGAAGATGCCCATCTGGAAAGGATCTTCAAGGCATTGCCGGGCGTGATGAGCGGTCCGGCAGGCTGTGCAGCCTACTTCAGCTTGCGCTCATCCAGCCCCAGCGAGCGGCCGATGATTTCCTTCATGATCTCGGTGGAGCCGGCGAAGATGCGCGTGATGCGCGCGTCGCGGTACATGCGGCTGATGCGGTACTCGTCCATGTAGCCGGCGCCGCCGTGCATCTGCACGCAGGCATCCATCAAGCGTCCTTCCAGTTCGCTGGCCAGCAGCTTGGCGGATGCGGCGGTCTCGGCTGTCAGCCGGCCGGCATTGTGTTCCAGCACGCACTGGTCGACGAAGGTCTGCAGCGCGTCCAGTTCGGCGCGTAGTTGCGCCAGCACGAAGCGGTTGGCCTGGAAGGTGCCGATCGGGCGGCCGAAGGCGCGGCGCTCGCGCGCGTAGTCGAGCGTGATGTCGAAGGCCACCTGCGAATAGCCGATGCAGTCGCAGGCGCTGATCAGCCGTTCTTCGACCAGCTGCGTGCTGAGGTACTTGAAGCCCTTCACCGGATCGCCCAACACGTTGGCCTTGGGAACCTTCACGTTGTCGAAGAACAGCTCCGAGGTGTCCTGCGAATCCAGTCCCATCTTCTTCAGGCGGCGGCCGCGCTCGAAGCCCGGCATGCCGCGCTCGACGAGGAACAGCCCGATGCCGTGCGTGCTGCTGGGGTCGGTGCGTGCCGCCACGATGAACACATCGCCGATCTGGCCGTTCGATATGTAGGTCTTGGCGCCGTTCAGCAGCCAGTGGTCGCCCTTGTCCTCGGCGCGCGATTTCATGCCGGCCAGGTCACTGCCCGCGCCCGGTTCGGTCATGGCGATGCCGAGGATGCTCTCGCCCGAGACAAACTTGGGCAGGAAGCGCTTCTTCTGCTCGGCGTTGCCGAGCTTGTCGATGTAGGGCGCGACCAGGCGCGAGTGCAGCGTCATGTAGAAGCACACGTCCCCGTAGCGCGCGTTCTCCTCGCCCAGGATCTGCTCGTAGCGGAAGTCCGACATGCCGGCGCCGCCGTATTCCTCCGGCGCCCACATCAGCAGGTAGCCGTTGGCGCCGGCCTTCGCGAACGCTTCCCGGTCCACATAGCCCTGCTCGCGCCAGCGCTCGGCGTGCGGCGCGACTTCGGCCTTGATGAACTTGCGAACGGCGTCGCGAAACGTTTCGTGTTCGGCTTCGAATATCAGGCGGCGCATGGTGCGGCTCCGGTTTGATCGGTGGAGTAAACAGTATACTATTTATGTTATATGGATTGAGCCGTCACGGAGGCGCCGCCGCCCGCGCCACCACGGCAATTCTGGTAACGTCAGCGCATCCTGACGGAATCGATCCGCAGCACTTTTTCATCTCAATAGAGGAATTTGAATCATGAAACGTCTGTTTGCCGGTTTGGCCATCGCCCTGACTCTTTCCTTTTCTGGCGCAGTGCTGGCCCAGACCGCCAAGGCGCCGGCCAAGGCATCGCATCCGGGCCAGAAGACCTACACGCCGACGCGCATGGAGTGGCTGACCACGACGCTGCAGGCGCAATTGCGCAAGGACCTGACCGACAGCAGCAAGTTCCTGGTGCAGTTCTACGCCAGGGATTCCGA
>CANIIN010000324.1 GCA_947467405.1 Betaproteobacteria bacterium
CAATCCGCGCCGCAAGTTCCTGCGCGGCGCCACGCTTGGTGCTGCCGCCAGCCTGTTCGTTGCCGCACCGGTTGCCAGGGCCGCCCTGGGCGCCGTGCCCGAGGCGCCGCTGCAGGACAAACCCGACACGCAACCGCCGCTCTCGCCGTCGGCCGGCCGGCCCTACAACCCGGTAGTCACGCTGAACGGCTGGACGCTGCCGTTTCGCATGAAGGGCGGCGTCAAGGAATTCCATCTCGTCGCCGAACCGGTGCAGCGCGAACTGGCGCCGGGCATGACCGCCAACCTGTGGGGCTACAACGGCCAGAGTCCCGGCCCCACCATCGAATGCGTCGAGGGCGACCGGGTGCGCATCTTCGTCACCAACAAGCTGCCCGAGCACACCACCGTGCACTGGCACGGCATCCTGCTGCCCAACGGCATGGACGGCGTAGGCGGCCTCACGCAGCCGCAAATCAAGCCCGGCCAGACCTTCGTGTACGAATTCGAGATGAAGAAGTCCGGCACCTTCATGTACCACCCGCATGCCGACGAAATGACGCAGATGGCCATGGGCATGATGGGCTTCCTCGTCGTGCATCCGAAGAACCCCGCCTTCCAGCGCGTCGATCGCGACTACGTGTTCCTGCTGAACGCCTACGACATCGATCCCGGCAGCGCCACGCCGCAGGTCAACACCATGCTGGAGTTCAACCTGTGGTGCTGGAACAGCCGCGTCTTCCCGGCCATCTCGCCGCTGGTGGCGCGATTGGGCGACCGCGTGCGCATCCGCGTCGGCAACCTCACCATGACCAACCATCCCATTCATTTGCACGGCCACGATTTCGAAGTCACGTGTACCGACGGCGGCTGGGTGCCGAAGAGCGCGCGCTGGCCGGAGGTGACCGCCGACGTGGCCGTGGGCCAGATGCGCGCCATCGAATTCGTGGCCGATGCGCCCGGCGATTGGGCCATCCACTGCCACAAGTCGCACCACACCATGAACGCCATGGGCCACAAGGTGCCGACCCTGATCGGCGTCGATCACCAGGGCATTGCCGAGCGCATCACGCGTCTGATACCGGACTACATGGTGATGGGCGATCGCGGCATGGCCGACATGGGCGACATGGAAATGCCGCTGCCGCCCAACACCCTGCCCATGATGACCGGCAGCGGCCCGTTCGGCGCGCTGGAGATGGGCGGGATGTTCTCGGTGCTCAAGGTGCGCGAGGGCCTGGCGCGCGACGACTACAAGGACCCGGGCTGGTACACGCATCCGGCCGGAACAGTGGCACATGAATGGACCGGCACGTCATCCGACCCGGCGCCGGTTAGTGCCGCCCCCTCCTCCTCAGGTCCCGCAAAGACCGGCGGCGACAAGCCTACCATGACTATCCGCCGCAACGGCGGTCACGATCATCACTGAATGACAAAGGAACTTTCATGAAAATGACCCGACCCCGACTGGCCGCTCTGATGGCCGCACTGGCCATGGCTGTTGTCCCGCTTGCCGTTCACGCGGCCGGCAACCACGCCGGCGGGCATTCTCATGCCGCAGCAGCCGACGAAACGCCGTTCGGCATGCCCGGCGACAAGAAGGCGGCGAGCCGCACCGTCACCATCAGGATGAGTGACGCCATGCGTTTCTCGCCGGCCGCGGTGAATGTGAAACTGGGCGAAACCATCCGTTTCGTCGTCACCAACCCCGGCAATCTGAAGCACGAGTTCGTGCTCGGCACCATGAACGACCTGAAGGAACATGCCGAGGCCATGAAGAAGCATCCCGACATGGAGCACGGCGAGGAAAACCACGCCCTCGATCTGGAAGGAGGCAAGCGCGGCAGCATGCTGTGGAAATTCTCCAAGGCGGGCGAGTTCTATTTCGGTTGCCTCATTCCCGGGCACTTCGATGCCGGCATGATCGGCAAGGTGATCGTCAAATGATGACCCGGCAAGCCATGAATGCGCGGTTGCGTAACGTGGCGGCAGGATTCATCGGCTTGGCTTGCGCATTCGGAGGCGCAGCGTTCGCCATCGCACAGACGGTGCCGACCGCGACCGACCAAGCTGCTCCCCATCCAGCCGGCAACGAGGCCACGCCGTCCGCGATGCTGTCCTGGATAGAAGGAGAAGTGCGCCGGGTGGACAAGCCCGCGGGCAAGATCACCATTCGCCACGCGCCCATTCCCAATCTGGACATGCCGGCCATGAGCATGGTGTTTCGCGCCGGCGATGCGGCCATGCTCGATCAGGTAAAGGCCGGCGATCGCATTCGCTTCGTGGCCGAGAAGGTCGCGGGTGGCTACGCCGTGACGCACATCGACCGGCCGCAATGACGCGCTCGGCAACGAGGGTCCGCACAGGGACTGCGCTGAAACCAGCATGAGCAGAGATATCCGACGGGCATGGGCCTGATCGGAATGTGCTGGTAGCTTGACCCACCAGGAGATGCACCATGAACCAATCCTTGCTCGCCATGACGTGTGCGGTGCTGTTCGCCGGCAGCGCCATCGCCCAGGTCGGTGCACCCAAGGGGCCGCCCGTGAACATGGCGGACCGCCCGATGGCCGGCATGCGCATGGAAGACAAGTCCATGGCGCAGATGCAGGAGCATATGAAGAAGATGCAGGATCATATGACGCGCATGCAGAAGACCACCGATCAGGCCGAGCGGCGCAAACTCATGGACGAACACATGAAGGAAATGCAGGACGGCATGGGCCTGATGCGCAGCATGGGTGGCGGCATGATGGATGGCGCCGGCAAGGCCGGTTCCGGTGCCGGTCAAGGCGCTGGTTCCGGTGCTGGTTCAGGCGCCGGTCCCGGCGCGGGATCGGGGCCGATGGGCATGGCCAAGGGGGGCCGGGTGTCCCCGCAGATGATGGAACAGCGCATGGACATGATGCAGATGTTGATGGAACAGCTGATGAAACATCAGCAGATGCAGGCGCCAGCGAAGTAGTGTCCGGTCAGGCACGCGCCAGCCGCGGGCCCATGCGCGAAGATCCGCTCCAGCTGGACTTCTACAAGGCATTGCCCGCTGCCGTGTGGCGTCGCGCTCAGTCCAGTGGCCGGCCCTCGCCCCGCTCCTCGCTCGTGCGTCCATCGCGGATGTGATAGATGCGCTTGAAGGTGGGGATGATCTTCTCGTCGTGGGTGACGACGATGATGGCGGTGCGGTATTCGCTGGCCATGCGCTGCAGGATGCGCATCACCGCCAGCGCGCGTTCGCTGTCCAGCGGCGCGGTGGGTTCGTCGGCCAGGATCACCGGCGGCCGGTTGGCCAGCGCCCGCGCGATGGACACGCGCTGCTGTTCGCCGCCTGAGAGTTCCGAGGTCTCCGCGCCGGCGCGGTGTGCGACGTCGAGCGCCTGCAGCAGTTCCATCGCCCTGGCGCGCGCCGCGCGGTTGGGGCTGCCGGCCAGCATGGGCAGCAGCGCCACGTTGTCAGTGACGTTGAGAAACGGGATCAGGTAGGGCGCCTGAAAAATGAAACCGATGCGGTCGCGGCGCAGCGCGCGCAGGTCGGCAATCTTCCAGCCGTCGTCGTAGATCACCGCGCCGCCCAGCGTCATGCGGCCGCGCGTGGGATCGATCACCGCGCCCAGGCATTTCAGCAGGGTCGATTTTCCCGAGCCGCTGGGGCCGATCAGCCCGACCACTTCGCCCGCGGCCACGTGCAGGTTGGCGTCCTTCAGCGCATCTACCGCGGTGTCGCCTTCTCCATAGCGCTTGGCCAGGCCTTCGATGCGGATGCCGCCTTCATTGTTCACGTCAGTCATCCATCATCCGCCGATGGCCGCCGCGGGGTCGACGCGCAACGCAGCGCGGATCGCCAGCGTGCTGGCCATCGCGCACACCACCATCACGATCACGAACCCGCGCACTGCGTCCAGCGGTTCCAGCAGCACGTACTTCGGGAACGCCGGCCCCCACACGGTGGCGGCGATCTTGCCGACCGCGAAGCCGATCAGGCCCAGGCCCAGTGCCTGCTGCACGATCATGTTGATGATGGTGCGGTTGCGTGTGCCGATCAGTTTCAACACCGCGATCTCGCGGATCTTGCCCAGCGTCATGGTGTAGATGATGAAGGCCACGATGGCGGCGCTGACGATGGCCAGGATCACCAGGAACATGCCGATCTGTTTGGCTGCGGTG
>CANIIN010000325.1 GCA_947467405.1 Betaproteobacteria bacterium
CGACAACGCGAAGGACAGCTTCTACTTCCACGGCCTGTCCGGTGCCGTGGCGCGCGGCTTTCGCGGCTACCTGCAGATGCGCCCGGCGCTGCGCTCCTCCATCCAGACGCTGCTGGAAGCGCGCACACTGGACGAGCAGCGCGATATCTATGATCGCGACGTGCAGCAGCACCTGTGGGGCCGCGGCATGAACTGGACGCTGTCCAGGCAATTCACCATGAGCCTGCTCGGCGTGCCGCACCCGCAACGAAAGGAAGTGCAGCGCCAGCACGCCAACGGCGTGGCCGGATTCATCCGCGAAGCCATCGAGACCGTGTTCCGCACCCTGCCGGTCGCCAGCAATTATTTCTGGACGCTCTACATCCGCGGCCGCTACGGCGCCGACTGCTGCCCCGAATACCTGAAGCCGGACAATTTCGAGCGCCTGCAGCGCGGCGCCGCCGACTGCATCGAGGTGCACACCGCCACAGTGACCGACTTCCTGCGCCAGGCACAGGCGCGCGACGAACGCATCTCGCGCTTCGTGCTGCTCGACCACATGGACTGGATGAGCTCCTACCATCCCGAGGCATTGCGCGAGGAATGGCTGGCCATTCTCGACGCGGCCAGCAGCGATGCCCGGTTGATCTTCCGCAGCGCGCACCAGCGGCCCGCGTACCTGGAACGCATGCGCATCGACCATGAGCGTACCGGCGGTCGCCATCTGCGCGACGCCCTGCGCTTCCACGACGGCCTGGCGCTCGCGCTGCAGGCCCAGGATCGCGTGCAGACCTACGCCGGCTTCCATATCGCCGACGTGCCGGGGTGAGGGAGCCGCGATGACCGACCCTTCCCCCCCAATGCACAGGAGCAACGCATGAATCCGCAGCCCGACACACTGACTGCCGCCAACCTGCTTGGTGATGCCCGCATCCTGTGGCAGTTGCTGCGCGGCCAGCCGGCGCGCCACCGGGACGGCGCCCCGTCGAATGCCGCGGCACATGCCGCGACATTGCAGAATTTCTACGCCCCGCAGGCTGAGCGTTACGACGCCTTCCGCGAGAAACTGCTGCACGGCCGTCGCGAGCTGATCGAGCGTCTCGCCATCTCGCCCGGCAGCACGGTCATCGACATGGGCGGCGGCACCGGACGCAACCTCGACTACTTCGGCGCGCGCATGCTGTCGCTGGCGCGAGTGGAAGTGGTCGATCTCTGCCCGGCGCTGCTGCAACAGGCGCGACGCCGCTGCGCGCAATGGCCCGACGTCGCGGTGGCCGTGGAAGCCGACGCCACCACCTACCGGCCGCAGGCCGGCGCGAATCGCGGCCTCAGTCACGCACACAGTCACGTGGACTGCGTGATCTTCTCCTACTCACTGACCATGATTCCGGACTGGCGCCGCGCCATCAACAACGCGCTGCGCATCCTGCGCCCGGGCGGACTGATCGGCGTCGTCGACTTCCGGGTGTCGCGACGCGATCCGCCGCCGGGGTATTCCCGCCATGGCGCCTTGACGCGCCGGTTCTGGCCGCGCTGGTTCGGCCACGACGGCGTGCATCTGGATGCCGAACACCTGCACACCTTGGCCGCACGCACCGAGCCGATGGTGTGCGAAGAACGCATGGCGGCCGTGCCCTATCTGCCGGGACTGCGGGCGCCCTATTACCTGTACATCGGCCGCAAGGCCGGCAGGGACGCCGGCCGGCATGCCGCCCCGCACTCCGCCCAAGAGAGCGCCGTTTGACCGTGCAGACCGTCCGGTCGATATTCCTGTCCGACATCCACCTCGGCACGCGCGCCTGCCAGGCCGACCAGCTGCTCTCGTTCCTGCGCCACCACCAAGCCGAGCAGATCTACCTGGTCGGCGACATCGTCGATTTCTGGTCGCTGTCGCGCGGCATCTACTGGCCCGAACTGCACAACACCTTCGTGCAAAAAATCCTCAAGCGCGCCCGTCACGATGTACGTGTGGTGTTCGTCCCGGGCAACCATGACGAGGCACTGCGCGAATACGCGGGCACCGATTTCGGCGACATCCACGTCATGCGCGAAACCACGCACGTCGCTGCGGACGGCCGGCGCTATCTGGTGATGCACGGCGACGAGTTTGACCAGATCACGCGCTACCACCGTTGGCTGGCCGTGGCCGGCGACATGGGTTACAACTTCCTGGTGCGGGTGAACGTGCTGCTGTCCTGGTGCCGCCGCAAACTGCGCAAGCCCGGTTACTGGTCGCTGGCCGGCTACGCCAAGCAGCGCATCAAGGGTGCGCTGGAATTCATCTACGGCTTCGAAGAGGCTGTCGCGCACCAGGCCCGAATCCGCCAGCTGGACGGCGTGATCTGCGGCCACATCCACAGCGCTGTCATCAAGGACATCGACGGCGTCACCTACATCAACTGCGGCGACTGGGTGGACAGCTGCACCGCCATCGTCGAGCACTTCGACGGGCGCATGGAACTGGTGTACTGGAATGACCTCGACATCGACCCGGCCATCGGCGCGGAACCGGAGGTCGATTCCGCGATCCCCCATTCGCCGCCCATCGAGCACCGTGAGCCGGCCGGAGCCTTGCCGGCCTGAAAGCCGCGCCTACCTCGCCGCGGATTCGTACCAGCCCTTGGACGAATTCACCACCTTGACCACCAGCAGCATCACCGGCACTTCGATCAGCACCCCCACCACCGTGGCCAGGGCCGCGCCGGACTGGAAGCCGAACAGGCTCATGGCCACCGCCACCGCCAGCTCGAAGAAGTTGGAAGCGCCGATCAGCGCAGAGGGACAGGCGACATTGTGCTTTTCGCCCAGCCGGCGGTTCAGCCAGTAGGCCAGCGCCGAATTGAAGAACACCTGGATCAGGATCGGCACCGCGAGCAGCGCGATCACCAGCGGTTGGCGGATGATCTGTTCGCCCTGGAACGCGAACAGCAGCACCAGTGTCAAGAGCAGCGCCGCGATCGACCACGGCCCGATCTTCTGCAGCGCCTCCTCGAAGGCGGCCTGACCGCGCGCCAGCAGCCGGCGGCGCCAGATCTGCGCCAGGATGACCGGCACCACGATGTACAGCACGACCGAGGTGCCCAGCGTCTCCCACGGCACGCTGATCGACGAGATGCCGAGCAGCAGGCCCACCAGCGGCGCAAAGGCCACCACCATGATGGTGTCGTTCAGGGCCACCTGTGACAGCGTGAACAGCGGGTCGCCGTTGGTGAGGCGGCTCCACACAAACACCATGGCCGTGCATGGCGCCGCGGCCAGCAGGATCAGCCCGGCAATGTAGCTGTCCAGCTGGTCGGGTGGCAACAGCGGGGCGAACAGGTGGCGGATGAAGATCCATCCCAGCAGCGCCATCGAGAACGGCTTGACCAGCCAGTTCACGAACAGCGTCACGCCGATGCCGCGCGCATGCCGGCGCACTTCGCCCAGCGCGCCGAAATCCACCTTGACCAGCATCGGGATGATCATCACCCAGATCAGCAGGCCGACCGGAAGGTTGACCCTGGCGAACTCCAGCCCGCCGACGAATTGGAACGCCGCGGGAAAGAACTGCCCCAGCGCGATGCCCGCCACGATGCACAGGAACACCCACACCGTGAGGTAGCGTTCGAAAACATTCATGCCGTATTTTCCCTTGCCTGCCTTGATCGGTACACCCATTTCAGCGTTTGCCGATATCCGACAGCTCATTCTGCAGCGACAGGCGCTCCAGCTTCTCGATGGGCAGGCTGACCAGCAGCGATATGCGACGGCTCAGGATCATGAATGCATCGGAAAAGGCTTTCAGTCTGGCCTGATCATCGCCTTCGACTTCCACGGGGTCTTCGACGCCCCAGTGCGCTGTCATGGGCTGCCCCGGCCAGATCGGGCACACCTCGCCCGCAGCGCGGTCGCACACGGTGAGCACGAAGTCCATCACCGGCGCACCCGGTTCGGAGAACTCCGCCCAGTCCTTGCTGCGCAGTGTGTCGACGCTGAAGTGATTCTTGCTGAGCAACTCGATGGCATGGGCATTGACGCGCCCGGCCGGATGGCTGCCGGCGCTGTAGGCGGCGAACGCGCCGCGCCCGATTTTGTTCAGGATGGCTTCCGCCATGATGCTGCGCGCCGAGTTGCCGGTACACAGGAACAACACGTTC
>CANIIN010000326.1 GCA_947467405.1 Betaproteobacteria bacterium
ACTTCCTGCACCACGGTAGGAGCCAAGCCCAGGGACGGCTCGTCGAACATGATCAGATCCGGTTGCCCCATCAGGCATCGTCCGATCGCCAGCATCTGCTGCTCGCCGCCTGACAGGGTTCCGGCCAACTGATCCTGACGCTCGGACAGGCGCGGGAACATGGCGTAAACCTCTGCCAGCGTGCTCTGCGCTCGACTGCGCGCGCGCGGCAGCATCGCGCCAACCTGCAGGTTTTCCTCCACCGTCAACGTGGGAAATATCTGCCGTCCTTCCGCGACCTGGCCAATGCCGAGATTACAGGTAACACTGCTGTCCAATCCGGTGATGTCGTTGCCGCAGAAACTGACATGCCCCGCGCGCGGCTTCTCGATGCCGGCGATGGCCCGGATCAGGCTGGTCTTGCCAGCTCCGTTGGCACCGACGATGGCAACAATGTGCCCCCGTTCAACATCGATGGAGATGGAGTCGAGCGCCTGGGCATCACCGTAAAAAAGGTCCAGATCCCTGACCGAGAGCATGGCGGATTCAGCGCTCAAACGGCCTCCTCGCCCAGATAGCAGTCCAGCACTGCGGGATGGCGAACCACCTCGTCGGGTGCGCCGCTGGCAATGAGTTCGCCATGGTGCAGCACATGGATTTCCCGCGACAGTGCCATGACCGCTCGCATGACGTGTTCGATCAGCAGAATCGTCAGGCCGGTTTCGCGGTTGATGTCCTTGAAGATGGCAACCATGCGATCGGTCTCGGTGGGCCGCAGGCCGGCCATGACCTCGTCCAGCAGCAATATTCTGGGCTCTGTCGCCAGTGCGCGCGCCACTTCCAGCCTTTTACGGTCTGGCAAGGTAAGCGAGGACGCCTGCTGCTCACTCTTTTCACCGATACCCAAACGCTCAAGGATAGCCAACGATTTCTTTCGTGCGGTCGCCACATCCGCATGGCGCCGCAATGCGCCAATCACCACGTTGTCCAGGACACTGAGCCCGGCAAAAGGTTTCACGAGTTGGAAGGTCCGACCGACCCCGGCCATGCAGATTTCGTCGGGTCGCCGGCCCTGGAGAGGCTGCCCATCCAGCAGAATCTCGCCCTCGTCCGGTCTATAGACACCGGCAATCATGTTGAACGTGGTGGTCTTGCCTGCGCCATTGGGGCCGATCAGCGCAACAATATGCCCAGCCTCGACCGACAGCGAGACGTCCGTCACGGCTCGCAGTCCACGAAACCGCTTGGAGATACCACGCACCTCAAGAAGTGGGCGGCCCATGCGCTACTCTTCGTCGTTTCGGTTGGAAATCACGCCCAGACGCTTGGACAGCGCCGGCCACACTCCATTCGGGAGGAACATCGTGACCAGCAGCAGGCAGACGCCATAGAAGACCTGCTTGATGCCGGACAATTCGATACCGAAAGCGCCTAGCAGTTCGGTAATGCCGTCAGCCAGCAAGGTCAACAGCGCCGCGCCGACGATTGGCCCGAACAATGTGCCGACGCCTCCGATGATCGGTCCCAGAATGATCTCGATGGAGCGCCCCATGTTGAACACCTGCTCGGGGAAGAGATTGTTGTAATAGAAGGCAAAAAAGACGCCGGCGATGGACGTCATCCCCGCCGAGATCAATACGGCCAGCATCTTGTAACGAAACAGGTTGATGCCGAGCGCTTCAGCCGCCTCCGGATTTTCGCGAATGGCCAGCCAGTAGTAGCCGACGCGAGTGCGCAGCAACCAGGTGCTGAACAGCAGCGCAGCCGACGCCAGCGCCAGGATGATGTAGTAGAACATCGTCGGCGAGCCGCGCAGATTGACGAGATCACTCACCTCGCGTTGCGATACCGGCAGGAAGAATCCGCCTGACGCGCCCAGCCACTGCCAGTGATCAAAACCGATGCGCGTGAATTCCGCAAAGGCAATGGTCAGCAAGGCGAAATAGACTCCGCCGATGGAAAATCGGAAGGCGAGAAAACCGACGAGCGCCCCTGCAGTCATGCAGACGATGACTGACGCCAGCACGCCGGCCCATGGCCCGATACCAAAGTGAACGAACAGCGCGGCAGCCGTATATCCGCCCAGTCCGACATAGAGCGCGTGACCCAGCGACAGTTGCCCGCAGAATCCCATCATGACGTTCCACGCCTGCCCGGTGTAGGCGAAATACAGGATCAGAACAGCAACCGACAGCACATAGTTGCTGGCGATGAACGGCAACACCAGCAGCAGCATGGCCAGCGCGACCAACAGCCCCCTGGCTCTCGAGTTGAGTTCGGAGAACATCGGTCAGGACCTTCTGCCCATCAAGCCCTGCGGCCGGAACAACAGCACCAGGATGAGCAACCCGAAACTGAACATGCTCTTTGCCGAAGGCGTAATGACCAGGCCTGCCAGCGCCTCTGAAACCCCGATGAGCACGCCCCCGAGCAATGCGCCCGGCATCGACCCCAGACCGCCGACGATGACAATCACGAATGCCAGCAGCGTGTACGCCGGTCCAAGCAGCGGCGTGACATCCACCAGCAGCACCATCATGCAGCCTGCCGCCGCCACGCACGCCGAACCAATCCCGAACGTCAGTGCGTAAAGATGCTTCACGTTCAGGCCGACAATTCGCGCCCCGAGATGATTGTCGGCACAGGCCCTGATCGCCTTGCCGGTCAGGGTCAGACGGAAAAATGCGAACATGGCGGCGCTGCAGACCAACGCCGCCATTGCCGCGTACAGACGGGCGGCATCAAACAGCAAGGGCCCCCATTCATAGGATTCAAGCTGGTAATCGACCTGGACGTTGCGGGCATTCGGCCCGAAAATCATCAGCAGTCCGTTCACCATGATGATCGCCACCGCCACCAGAAGCATGAACTGCGAATGCTCGGGACGGGTGATGAAGGGGTTGATGATGCTGCTTTGCAGGAAGTACCCCAGCACAAAGAACACCGCAGCCACCGGCACCACGGCCAGGAAAGGATCGAGCCCCCAGACTTGAAACAGCATCACCGCAGCGAACATCGCAATCGTCATCATCTCGCCATGAGCGAAATTGACGACCCGCACCACGCCGAAGATGACCGACAAGCCCAGTGCCATCAGGCCGTAGACCAACCCGGTCAGCACCCCGGATATGAGGACGTTGGCGACGAGTTCAGCGGTCATGATGCCTCAATGGCCAGCCCTGCACGGATTCGAAGCCAACGAATTCAAAGAAAGGGCCGGCAGCGCCGGCCCATGTCCGTGGAGCGGCAACCGATGATCATGCCTTGACGTAGCCTGGCACCGGAAAAATCGGCTTGGTTTCGGCAGACGCCACCGGCAGCACGACAGTCGGCCTCTGGTTGATATTCTGGATGCAGGCCGAGGCGATGCCCTCCACCTGTCCCTTGGCGTTGAACTTGATGGGCCCGCCCAGCATCATGCGGCTGGTGATGTTGGTCTGGCGAATGGCTTCGGCCAGCACCTTGGGGTCATTGCTGCGCGCACGCTTGAAGGCATCCGCTGCCACCAGGATCGATTCGAAAGTGAAGCCCACGTTCAGCGCGTGGAACATCAGCTTTTCATTCGGGAACTGTTTGCGCATCTGCGCGTCGATGGCCTTGGTCACGTCCGCCTTGGGGTTGTACCAGGGCACGTTCGAAATACAATGATCCGACAGTTTGCCGAGCGCCGAATAGAACTGGTTTTCGTACATGCCGGGGTTGCCCGGGCCAATGATGCCCATCGGATTCCAGCGCTGCTTGACCATTTCTCGACGCAGGATGATGGCATCGTTCAGACGGCACACCAACAGCAGGACATCAGCCTTGGTCGCCTTGGCCTTGGCGACTTCCACCGTCAGGTCCTTGGCGGCCGGATCGTAGGCAATGGTGTCGACGATCTTGAAGGGCAGGTAATCCAGCGTCGGGAAAATCCGGTCGATAGCCGTTCGGTTGGCCTGACCGAAGGTGTCATTGACATGCATGAACACGGCCGTGCGCGGAGCGGTGCCGGTCGCGAGAAACAGGTCTCGTGCCAACGCAAGGCCATTTCGCACCAGATCAACACTGGTAGGGAAGTTGCGGAATGTGTACTTGTAGCCCTGCTCCGTGATCTGCGGAGCCGCTGCGATGTTGATGACGAAC
>CANIIN010000327.1 GCA_947467405.1 Betaproteobacteria bacterium
GATGTGCGGCGACGAGAAACTACTCCGGCTGGATCTTGGCCGCTCTGGCGGCGCGCTCCATCATCACGGCGTCGCTGGCCAACTGCGCGGCCAGCGCTTCGGGTGTTGCCGTCCGGTAGGTGTAGCCCAGCTTCTCCAGCCGATCGCGGGTCTCGGGCACGTCGATGGCGGCCTGGATCTTTTCGTTGAGATAGCGAACCACAGGTGCCGATGTCCGGGCCGGCGCAACGATGGCGAAGATGCCCGACGCATCGAAGTCGAATCCCGCCTCGCGGTTGGTCGGCACGTTGGGCAGCAACAGCGAGCGGCGCGGTGAGGGCACGGCCAGGGCGCGCACCTGACCTGCTTCGATGGCGGCTTTGGCGCCGCCGATGGTGGCCATGTAGAAGTGCGCATCGCCGCGGGCCAGCGCCGGGTAGATGCTGGCGGAACCGTTGTACGGGATGTCGACCAGGGTCACGCCGTTCTGCTGCAGGAACGTGATGGTCTGCAGGTAGATCTGGGTGTTGAGGAAGGCGGCCAGATTGAGCTTGCCGGGATTGCCCTTGGCGTAGTCGAAGAATTCCTTCAGCGTCCGGGGCGGAATCGTCGCCGAGGAGATGAACACGTTCTCCGATTCCGCCAGCAGCGCGACCGGGACCAGTTCCTTCGAGAGCACGGCGTGGCCCTTGACGAAGAGATGCGAATGCAGGCCGCTGAAGCCCTGCGCCAGCAGCGTATAGCCGTCAGGGGCCGACTTCGCGACGAAGTCATTGCCGATGTAGGTCGCGGCGCCAGGTTTGTTGTCAACGATCACCGTCTGACCGATGAGGGATGACAGGCGCGGCTGGATGAGGCGTGACAGCACGTCCAGCGGACCGCCCGGTGCGGTGGGCACCACGATCAGCACATTCTTGGCGGGATACTGCTGTGCCAGTACGGCAGGTGACAGGCCGAGCGCGCTCGCGGCGATCAGCAATCGGGACAGCCCATTTCGAATCAATCCATTCATGCCGCTTCCTCCCCCTTCGTTCAATTGAATTTCTTTTTTTAAACTCAGTCCTTCGGCAGCTTCATCAGATTGGCGATGTTATTGCGCTGGATGGCCGAGGATCCGCCGTAGATCGGCACGGCCAGACAGTCACGCACATAGCGCTCCATGTTGAAGCCGTGCGCGTAGCCATAGGCGCCCATCACGTACTGCTGGCAATCGAGCACGATCTTCTTGCCGGTTTCCGAGATAAAAAGTTTCGCCATCGATGTCGCGACGGCGCTAGGCTGTCCGGTTTCCACCAGCCATGCCGCATGTTGCAGCATCAGGCGGCAGGCCTGCAGCTGCGTTTGCGCCTCGGACAGCACGTGGCGCACCGCCTGGTGACCGCAGATGTGCTTGCCGCCCTGCACACGCTGCTGGCTGTAGGCCCAGGCTTCGGCGAGCGCCGCTTCAGCGGTGCCCAGCGCAATGGAGGACGGGCCGAGTTTTTCGACTTCCAGCGACGGGCCGGCGAGTATCTTCCAGGCGTTGTTCCAGCCCGCTTCGCCGCCCATGATGTCGTTCTCCGAGATCTCGACGTTGTCGAAGGTCACGTCGTGCAGTGGCGTGCCGTTGGAACCCATGCCGCCGAGTTTCGTCAACGTCACGCCCTTGGCCGTGGTGGGAATCAGCAGGAAGGACAGATTGTTGCGCCGCGCCTCGGGCGGGCCGCTGCGCACCAGCGAGTAGATGTAATCGCTTTGCCCGGCGCCCGAGGTCCAGCGCTTGGCGCCGTTGATGATGACTTTGTCGCCCTTGCGCTCGGCGCGCGTCTTCACGCTGCCGAGGTCGCCACCGACGTCGGGTTCCGACAGTCCGTAGGCGAACAGGATCTTGCCTTCCAGCAGGCCGGGCAGGAGGCGCTTCTTCTGCTCTTCGGTGCCCGACTCCGAAATGTTCAGTCCGCCATAGCTGGCGTTCATGTTGTACAGCGCGGCCAGTCCGGCGCTGCCGCGCGCCAGTTCTTCCAGCGTGACGGTCATGGCGACCACCTGCCGTCCGAGCCCGCCGTATTCTTCCGGCACGCACAGGCCGCACAGCCCGAGGTCGGCCAACTTGTCCATCATGTCGCGCGGGATGTGATCGTCCTGGTCCCACTTGCGCACCACGTCGGACGTGCATTCCTTCGCGACAAACTTGCGCAGCGTGTCGCGCAGTGAGCTGATCTCTTCGCTTTCGGTGAAGTCCATGATTTGTTGTCCTGGGGCGTTGAAGGTGGGTGGAGGGGAATCAGTCGCGCGGCAGCTTCATCAGATTGGCAATGTTGTTGCGCTGGATGGCCGACGATCCACCGTAGATCGGGATGGCCAGGATGTCGCGCACGTAGCGCTCCATGTTGAAGCCGTGTGCGTAACCGTAGGCGCCCATCACGTACTGCTGGCAGTCGAGCACGATCTTCTTGGCGGTTTCGCTGATGAATAGCTTGCCCATCGACGTGGCCACGGCGCTGGGTTGCCCGGTTTCCACCAGCCACGCCGCGTGATGCATCATCAGGCGGCAGGCCTGCAATTGCGTCTGGCATTCGGACAGCACGTGGCGCACCGCCTGGTGGCCGCAGATGTGCTTGCCGCCCTGCACGCGCTGCTGGCTGTAGGCCCAGGCTTCGGCCATGGCGGCTTCGGCGGTGCCCAGGGCAATGGCGCACGGGCCGAGCTTTTCCACTTCCAGCGACGGCCCGGCGAGCAGGTTCCAGCCCTTGTTCCAGCCGGCTTCACCGCCCATGATGTCGTCCACCGATACCTCGACGTTGTCGAAGGTCACGTCGTGCAGCGCGCAGCCGTTCGAACCCATGCCGCCCAGCTTGGTGAGCTTGACGCCCTTGGCCTTGGTCGGGATGAGCACGAACGACAGGTTGTCGCGACGCGCTTCGGGCGGGCCGCTGCGCACCAGCGTGTAGATGTAGTCGGACAGGTCGGCGCCCGATGTCCAGCGCTTGGCGCCGTTGATGATGACCTTGTCACCCTTCTTCTCGGCGCGCGTCTTGACATTGGCCAGGTCGCCGCCGATGTCCGGTTCGGACAGTCCGTACGAGAACAGCAGCTTGCCTTCCAGCAGCTTGGGCAGGAAGCGCTTCTTCTGTTCTTCGGAACCGGATTCGGAAATGTTCAGGCCGCCGTACGTGGCGTTCTGGCAGAAGATGCCGGCCAGCGCGATGCTGCCGCGCGTCAGTTCCTCGATGGCGACCGACAAGGCAACGACCTGCAAGCCCATGCCGCCGTATTCCTCGGGAATGGCGAGGCCGCACAGGCCCAGTTCCGCGAGCTTTTCGATCATGCTGCGAGGGATGTGGTCTTCCTGGTCCCATTTGCGCACCAATTCGGGCGTGCATTCCTTGGCCACGAATTTGCGCAGCGTGTCGCGCAGCGCGGTGATCTCTTCGCTTTCGGTGAAATCCATTGTCAAAATCCTGAAATGTCGGGGCGCCGCGCATTGGCGAGAGGGGGGATTTTAACCCGTTGAAGGAATGGCTCTTCGCCGGGCCCTCCCGCGCTATTGTTCGTATATATGAATACCAAACATTTGCATTGACTGCCATGATACGGGCTGGTATATGCTTGTAAGTGTAGTCATGCACTACGCCTCGTTGTTCCATCGTTCGTATTTATGAACAAATGCGCATCGACTGCCGAAAGTGCACGGGATTGATTTCCCCGAAGGGTGGGCTGGTACCGGCATGGCGGAGGAGGTGCCGCTGGACCATGGTCCGGATCGAACTTGTGAAAATGACAACCACATTTACATTTGTCTGGAGAGGACAACACATGAAAAAGCTGTTGCTGGGAAAACAAATCATCGGCTGCGCAATTGTCGCGAGTGCCTTCATCGGCGGTGGTGCGCTGGCTCAGGCCTACCCGTCACGGAACATCACTGTTCTCGATAACGTCACGGGTGGTCCGCAGGAGGCCGTGAAACGCGCCATCCTGGCGAAGGTCAAGGACAATAGCGGCGTTAACATGCTCTACGAAGGTCGCCCCGGCGGCGGCGGCGCCCCCGGTTTGCAGGCGGTCAAGAACGCGGCGCCGGATGGTTACACCATCGGTGTCACTTACTCGAGCGCGCTGAATCTCGGCCCGCTCATCA
>CANIIN010000328.1 GCA_947467405.1 Betaproteobacteria bacterium
GATTTTAAAAATAGTCATAACATCATGTATTAAAGTAATTATTTATGTTTGTGCAGACTAACCGCCAGAATAGGTGGCTGGATTGTGATTTTTATTAACCAATTGATTTAAATCATATTAAAAATATAGATCCTTTATGCTGCGTTGCAATATTTTATTGCTTGACATCAGTTTTTTCAGGCGTAGAATTTCAATTGTTGCAGCGCAATATTGCACTACCGAATTGAAGCAATTAACCGAACCCAAACCGCTGGTCCACTCTAAGGAGAGACTGAAATGTATGTCACACCCGAGCAAGTAGTAGCAAGCAACAAAGCAGGCGTCGAGGTCTTCATTGGTCTCGCCCACGCCCAGTTCGCCGCGTTCGAGCGTCTGTCGGCGCTGACCTTCAATGCCACCAAGTCGGCATTCGAAGACAGCGTTGCCCACACCAAAGCCCTGCTGGCCGTCAAGGACGTGCAGGATCTGGTGAACCTGAACTCCGCAGTTGCCCAACCGGCCATCGAGAAGGCCATCGCCTACTCGCGCAACATGTACGACGTCGCCACCCAGTCGCAGGGCGAAATCACCAAGCTGGTCGAATCCCAGGCTGGTGAACTCAACAAGTCGGTTGTCACGCTGCTCGACAAGGTCGTGAAGAACGCCCCTGCCGGCTCCGACATGGCCGTTGCCGCCGTCAAGTCCGCGCTGGCTGCCGCCAACACCGCCTACGACAGCATGAGCAAGGCCGCCAAGCAGGCCACCGAACTGGCTGAAGCCAACTTCGCTGCAGCGACCTCCGTCGCCAAGGAAACCACCAAGAAGAAGTAATTCTTCCGAGGTAGTGCCGGCGCCCGGGCTGATCGCTCGAGCGCCACGAAAGGCCCCGGTCTCGACCGGGGTTTTTTCATTTTCAGGCGATGCAGAAACAGCGAGTCGAGCAAAGCTGAGATAATCCTCCCGTTGCGTTTCTCACCGCGCCGATGCTTGCGCGCCCCGTTGTTGGTCGATGCCAACACGGAGGCTCCGGAACGATGGGAAACGAGTCTCATGTGCACCTGCAAGGACACCGATGATCCGCCCTTTGAAGATTGCCCACACTTCCGACGTCCATCTGCATGACGGCGAAGGCAAGGAACGCGTGCGGACGGCCTTTACGCGCGTCGTCGATGAGGTGCTGGAATCAGGCGCGGAACTGTTTCTGATTGCCGGCGATCTTTACGATCACAACCGCGTCAAGGGCGAGTCCATCGACTACGTCTACGATCAGTTGTCGCGACTATCGTGCCCGACGGTCATCATCGCCGGCAATCACGACTGCTTCGACGCCGGCAAGTCTGTTCTGCGCGACATGGATTTCACGCTGGCCGGCGAACATGTGCACATGCTGAACGATATCGAAGGCAAGCACATTGAACTGCCGGCGTTGCACGCCTCGGTGTGGGGACGCTGCATGACCGACCATTCGCCCGACAACCTGCCGATGGCCGGCTCACCGGGGCGCATACGCGACCTGTGGCACATCGGCATGGCGCACGGATTGTTCGTGGACTATCCGGAGAGCGGCCGATCATCCCTGATCACGCCGGACGAAATCGCCGCATCGGGATTCGATTACCTCGCGCTGGGGCATGTGCACGTGCATTCGCAGATGCGCTACGGCAAAACGCTGGCCTGCTATCCCGGCGCGCCGGTGCCTTACTACAGCGAGCGCCACGCGGCTTGCGTCACCATGGTCGATCTCGTTCCGGGACAGGAAGTCCGGGCCATACGGCATGAACTCACGGGCTTGCCGGCGGAGATGGTGGTCGTCTGAGACGACCATCGCCGGCAGCCATCGCTGCCGGCTTCAGCGCAACGCCCTGTTGAGCGTTACCAGGGGCGACGTGAACTGGCCCAATCGAATGGAACGATGCCGTGTTCGGTCAACTGCCAGATGGACGCATCGGCCTTGCCGTCCTCGATATCCAGGAAGCCGATCGTTCCGAATTGCGTGTTCAATCCGTGCGGATAGGTCGGTGAGCCCGGGTTGATGCACAGCACGCCATCGAAAATATCGATCTGCTCGACGTGCGTGTCGCCATAGATGAGAACGTCCGGCTTGCGCTCGGGAAACAGCTTCTTGATCCAGCGCTCCACGGTCAGATTGGGCGGCATCTCCGGCATGGGAATGTAATGCGTCATGCCGATCAGCATGCCGCCGGCCTCGACTTCCCAGACTTCCTTCACACGCGGATCTTCCGGCTGCACCGGACGCCCCCCGCCGCCATCCTCGCCGTTGCCGCGCGCCACATAGGTCGGCGCGATCTTCTCCAGCTGGTCGATGATCCAGAACTCGTGCACGTCACCGCCATGCAGGATCATTTCCACGCCCTCGAAGGCATGAAACACCTGCGGCCACAGTTCAGGATGGGCTTCGGGAATATGGGTGTCCGAGATCAAGCCAATGCGCATGTCGAGTCCTTGATGCGAAATGAGTGTTGTTCCAATGTTGAAGGATGATATCCCAGTTGCCTGGACGCGGCAGAGCCCGCCTCATACCGAACGTGCGCAAAAAAACCTGGGGGGGCACTGAGCAAGGGCGCTGCTGTTACGAGAATGAGCCCCGTGTCTATCCCCCACTTCAGGGGGAAGCTTTTCGTGGCACTCCCAACTTCACGACTTGATCGGCGCTTCCCTAGCGCTTCTCCTCGTACGTGCCACCCAGCTTCAGCACGCCGGCGCGCAACGCTTCCATCGCGCCCGGCACTTCGTCAGGCGCGCCACGCGCACCGAGTTCGATATGGCGGCGCTGGCCGTCCTCTCCCACTGACGGCAGGCTGTAGGTCTTCAGGCCCTTGAAGCGCAATTCGACCTCCTGCATCAGCGGCGTGATGGTGCTCTCCGGCAATCCGTACACCATGACCGACGCATCCGCTTCCGGCACGGCGTTGAACAGGTGGCGATAGCGCGTATCCAGCAGCCACTCCACCATCGGCCAGGCCATCACGGGAAAGCCCGGCACGAAATGATGATCGCCGAGTGAAAATCCCGGAATGCTGTTGTACGGATTCGGAATGATCGCCGCCCCGGCCGGGAACTCGCCCATCCTGAGCCGATACTCCGACGCCTCGGCGCCGAACTTCTCGCGCATGATGCGCTCCGCCTCCGGATGCAGCACGAGATCCACCCCGGCGGCGGCCGCCGCGCTCTGCCGCGTGTGGTCGTCCGGCGTCGCCCCGATGCCGCCGAAACTGAAGACGATGTCTCCCGAGGCCAGCGTGCGTTTCAGCGTGGCGATGATCAGCTCGCGACTGTCACCCAGGTACTGCGCCCAGTCGAGACGCATGCCGCGCGCGCGCAGCAACTCCACCAGCTTCGGGAAATGCTTGTCCTGGCGCTTGCCGCGCGTGATTTCGTCTCCGATGATGATGGCACCGATCATTCGAGAATCCTCGTAAAGGTTGCGTCGAGCGGGCGTGCGCGCAGTTCGCGCAGCCGGTCGAGCAAATAATGGATGAACACCAGTCCGCCATAGACCGGCGCGAAAAATCCCAACAGCGGCACGTGCGCCGCCAGCGCCACCAGCACGCCGATCACGAACAGGCTCAATCTGTTGTCACGAAACATCTGCGCCATTTCTTCCTCGGTACCGTGGTCACCCAGCGCGTCATAACGCAGCGCGCGCTGATTCACGTATCCCAGCAACCCGAGCGACAACGCCGGCCACCACGGCGGAAACAACCACAGCGGCAGCGTCACCACCGCCAGCAGGATGAACACCACCCCCGCCACGATGCCGTTCCACACGCTGCCCGAGAACGTGCCGCCGCGATGCTTCTCCAACTGAGCATAATTTCTCGCCGCCACGTGGGACACCATCACCGGCATGGCGAAGATGCCCACGACCAGCACGGTCGTGACCAGGATGACAGGAATCATCAACAGCGCCAGCAACACCACCGCCACATGCGCGGCAACCAGCGTCATCGGCCAATAGGCCAGCAGCCACTGGAATCCGTTCAGGGACGGCCAGGTCTGCAAGGCGGCATCGATGGCGCTGACCGCCTGCTGCCAGAACAGCCACCCGACGCCCAGCCAGATGAGCAGCGCCGCCAC
>CANIIN010000329.1 GCA_947467405.1 Betaproteobacteria bacterium
CAGCGTGGCGATGCGGTCCGCCAGTGTTTCCACCAGTCCGAAGTGTTCGGTCTCGAGCAGTGCCTTGAGGCGCTGCACGACGCTGGCGTAATCGACGGTGTCGCGCACCTTGTGGGTCTTGAATACCGTGTCCCCGGGCAGGCCGATTTCAATATCCAGCTCGATAGTCTGGCGCGCAGCCTTTTCATACTTGTAGATGCCGATCCAGGCTTCGAGGCGAAGTTCGCGGATGAAGACGATGTCCATTGGCTGGTGTGCTCGGGGCTGGATTGGGTCGGACGACTCGGACGCAGACACTGTTGCGTCTGCCGAATGACAGGATCGATCTGCAAATGACGGAGGTACGAACAAGGGGACACATTCCCCTTGTGGATCGCCCACCTCAGAGGGGCGATCTTTATACACCGTTGTTCAAATTCAGGACTTGATCAGTGTTTCTTTAAATTACACATTACAAATTACAATGGCGATCATTTTAAGTGAATCGCCATGACCTCGTTCGCATTCGTTGTCGTTGCCTATCTGATCGGATCGATATCCTTTGCCGTGGTGGTGAGTCGCGCTTTCGGCCTGCCCGATCCGCACACCTATGGGTCGGGCAATCCCGGCGCAACCAATGTGCTGCGCAGCGGACGCAAGTCCGCTGCCGTGCTGACGTTGCTGGGCGACGGCGCCAAGGGCTGGTTGGCGGTGTATCTGGCGCAGATGCTGGGTGCACGCTTTGACATCGCGGCCGAGACCCTGCCAGCGGTGGCGCTGGCGGTGTTTCTGGGTCACCTCTACCCGGTGTTCTTCGGATTCAAGGGTGGCAAGGGTGTGGCGACGGCGCTGGGCGTATTGCTGGCGGTCAATGCCTGGCTCGGACTCGGCGTACTGGCGACCTGGCTGATCATGGTCGCGGTCTTCCGCATCTCGTCGCTGGCCGCCGTCGTGGCGGCGATCTGCGCACCGCTGTATGATCTGTGGCAGTCTGGGCCGCGTCCGATGACGCTGGCGATTGCGGTGCTGTCGTTGCTGCTGCTGTGGCGACACAAGGACAATATTTCGCGCCTTGTGAAAGGCCAGGAGAGTCGTATCGGCAGCAAGAGTCGTGCTGCGGCACCTTCGCCCGAAGAAAAATAACCGCCAACGTACAGAACGTGCAGTACACGTACGGAGGGTGTACGTTGCGCGCGCCGTCTGCGACGGTCAGGCCTCCAGTGCCGACAGATCCCAGCGCGGCCGCACGCTGAAGCGCCGCGGACCCTGTTCCATCTTGTTGCCCTGCAGAAGGCGCAAGGCGCCAGCGAAGGCGATCATGGCGCCATTGTCGGTGCACAGGCCCATCTCCGGAAAGCACACCCGGAAACCTTCTTTCTGTGCGGCATGGTCCAGCGCGCTGCGCAATGCGCGATTGGCGCCGACGCCGCCTGCGACCACCAGTGTTTTCAACCCCGTCCGCTTCAGCGCGGCGCGTGATTTGGCGAGCAGCACATCGACCACCGCCTGCTGGAACTCGGCGGCGATATCGCGCCGCGCCTGTTCGTCCAGCAGACCGTCACGCTGGCGCTGTGCGCTGGCGAGCGCGACCGCAGTCTTGAGGCCACTGAAACTGAAATCCAGGTCGCCACGCTTTTCCAGTTGCGACAGCATGGGACGCGGAAAGCGCAGCCGGCCCGCGACGCCCTGCTCGGCGAGGGACGCCAGCGCCGGTCCGCCCGGGTAGGGCAGCCCCAGTAGCTTGGCCGTCTTGTCGAATGCCTCGCCCGCCGCATCGTCGAGCGTCTCGCCAAGCATTTCGTAGGCGCCGACGCCGGACACGTGCATCAGCTGCGTATGCCCGCCGGATACCAGCAGGGCCACGAACGGAAAGTCGGGCGCGTCGGCGGACAAGAGCGGCGACAGCAGATGGCCCTCGAGGTGGTGGATGCCGATGGCGGGAATGTCCAGACCCATGGCCAGCGACGCGGCGACGCTGGCTCCCACCATCAGTGCGCCGGCCAGCCCCGGGCCCTCGGTGTAGGCAATGGCATCGAGTTCCTCCAGCGTGACGCCGGCGCGCTGCATGGTGTCGCGGATGATGGGCAGGATGCGGCGCACATGGTCGCGCGAGGCCAGTTCCGGGACCACGCCGCCATACTCGTCATGCAGCGCGATCTGCGAGTGCACCGTATGCGAAAGCAGGCCCTTGCCCGTGTCATAGACGGCAACGCCGGTTTCATCACATGAACTCTCAATACCAAGAATTAGCATACTCATTTAATATCCGGGGCTTAGGCGTATTCTATGCACTCAATCGTTGGTAGCAGCTTATGTCATTCAGCGTTCTGCAAGGTGGCAAATGGTAAGGCTTTGTCAGATAAAAGAAATTCCAAAATAAAACGTCGCAAGTTGCGGTAAAATTTTGGCTCGGGATGGGGAGCAGTATGAAGTTACTTGAACCTGATGTCCTGAAAGCGCATTGGTCGCTGATCGTAACCATCAGTTGACTAAATTTTGTAAGTAAATGTGTCTCTGCCCAGTATGCGGACCCATTCAGATCAGGTTTTCATGTCGCATCCGTCATCAGGTTCACTGCTCGTCACGGGCGCTACTGGCTTTCTGGGCGGCGCCGTCATTTCTGCGCTGGTCACGCAGCCACGCTGGCCGACCGTGCTGCTGCTGGTGCGTGGCAAAACGCCTGCCGAGGGCCGCCAGCGCATCGTTGAGTCGCTGCGAAGATTTGCAGTTCCCGAGCACCTCTGCGATCTGGTGCAGGAGTCGCAGATCATCTGTGGTGACTTGTGCAGCGTGCCGTCCTTTGCCGACGATGCCCGCCTGTCCGGCGTCACCGATGTGGTGAATTGCGCCGCCATTGCGGGCTTCGGCGCGCCCAAGACGCTCTGGCCGACGAACGTGGACGGGACGCTGGCCTTCGCCAAATTGCTGAACGAACGCGCAAGCCTGCGCCGGTTCCTTCATGTCGGAACGGCCATGGCATGCGGACTTCCTGCGCCACACGTGGTGTCAGAGGCCTATCAGGCTCCCGCAGATGCCGCGCATCTGGTGCCTTATACAGAGTCCAAGATCGAGTGCGAGAAGCGACTGCGTGCGGAACTGCCTGACCTGCCACTGGTTGTCGCGCGGCCTTCGATCATTGTCGGTGACACGCGCTATGGCTGCGCCCCCTCGCCGAGCATCTTCTGGGTATTCAGGATGGCGCGTGCGCTCGGAAAGTTCACCTGTTCGCTGGAGGACAAGGTGGATATCGTTCCGGCTGATTACTGTGCCGAGGCCATTCTGCATCTGCTGGACAAGCCGCAACTGGCGCATGATCAGTACCACATTTCGGCTGGCGAGCACCTGAGTGTGCGCTACCGCGATATCGACGCGGCCATCGCCGCGGGGCTGGGCCAGCCGCCGACGAGCGACTATGAGCCGGTCGAGTACGCGGACCTGGCTGCGCGGCATCGCGAATTCCAGGCCTTGTTCGGGCCCTGCATCGTGCCGGTCATGCTGCGCGCCATCGAACTGTATGGTGAATACGCCTCGCTCAACATGTGTTTTGCCAACGACCGCCTGCTGGCGGAGGGGATGCCGCCGCCCCGGCGTTTCACGGATTACGCCGGGCTGTGCGCACGGACCGCCGAAGGCACGACGATTGCCGAGCAGATGCAATATGACTTCAAGGGCATCAGTACGCGCGCGGCGAACGCCCTGCGCGGCATGCTGCGCAGTTCGCAGCCGGGCCCGGCTGAAACGGCGCGGAAGGCGGCGGCATGAGCGAGCTTGAGAAAAAAAAGCCGGACGCGGACATCGCCGCCAAGGTGCAAGGCCTTCTGGGCGAGGAGCTTGATCTCGCGCTAGACGAGCTGTCCCCGGGGCGCGAACTGGAAGATCTGGGTGTCGACTCGCTCGGCATTGTCGAAGTCATGTTCCGCATGGAAGAAGAGTTCGATATCCGGATGGGCGATGAACAGGTGCCGCTGAAGACCGTTCAGGACGTCATTGATCTGGTGGCAGCGAAGATCAGCGCACGGCAGGATCAGGCCGGCTGAACATGCGCCGGGTTGCCATTACCGGTCTGGGAGTCATCAGCTCCGTAGGTATCGGCA
>CANIIN010000330.1 GCA_947467405.1 Betaproteobacteria bacterium
ACGGCGGCCCAGCGACTGCCTTCGCTCCTGACGAACGCGGTGAACTCCTCGACCGACATGGTTTGAGGATCGGCTCCCTGCGTGGCGATGGCAGCGCGGACTGCGGGATCCTGGATGGCCTTCACCACCTCGGCGTTCAGGCGGCGAACAATGTCGGCCGGCGTGCCGGCAGGCGCGAACATGCCGTTCCAGCCGAACAGCGTGAACCCCGGCAGCACCGATTCACTCACTGTCGCCACATCCGGTAGCACGGCGGTCTTGCGCGGGCCGAGCGTGGCCAGCGCCTTCAGCTTTCCGGCGCGGATATGCGCCAGCGCCGGTTGCACGTCGATGATCGAGAACACCGGGTCGCCGCGCAGCAGGTCGACCACCGACGGGCCGCTGCCCTTGTAGGGTACATGCGTCGCGGTGGCGCCGATTTCGCGCAGCATCAGGTAGGTTCCGAGGTGCGGCGGCGAGCCATTGCCGGCGGAGGCGTAGGACAATTTCCCGTCATTGGCCTTCAGGTAGGCAACGAACTCCCTCATATTGCTGGCCGGCGTCGAAGGATGCGTCACGATGACGAACGGGATTTCCGCGGTCAGGGAAATCGGGCTGAAATCCCGCTCCGGCACGTAACCAGGATCGGCGTAGAGAGAAGGTCCCAGCACCATCGCCGATCCGGTCGAGAGCAGCGTGTAGCCGTCGGGGGTCGCCTTGGCCGCTAGGGCTGCACCGATGTTGCCGTTGGCACCGGGTCGGTTGTCGAGAATGAACGCCATCCCCATCTGCGACGCCAGCTTGTCGGCCACGGTCCTGGCGATGAAATGGGTCGATCCGCCGGGCGCATAAGGAACGATCACCCGCACCGGCTTGTTGGGATAGTCGGACTGGGCGAAGGCCGGCGCGATGGCGATCAGGCCGGCGAGGATGCCGGCCGCTGTGATGGTACGTCCGCTGGTGATCATTGGATTGCCTCCGTTTAGGGTCCATGCAGGCCGAGCATCAGGTTTGCAAGGACGATCATAATCGCATCGACCGGCCGCTGGATAAAAATCCTCCGGAAGTGCTGATCAAGTCCTGACAATACCCATGCCTCCGACCGCTTCGCGCCGAAGTGCAGGATACGCAACGGGCTCAGTTTCGACAATGCGACCCCCTTGTTCCGTGAATCCATCCGTCCATTTCATGGCAGATCCTCTTTTCAGACTGAATCAATGCAGTCAATCACCGGCACGTTTCCCCCCGCATCGGTACACTTGTTACTCCTTTTCACCCGCAGTTTCAGGATTTCATCATGCGCGAACCCGCACCCCAGACCATCCTGTTGAAGGACTACACGCCGCCCGCCTTTCTCATCCCGGAAACCTCGCTGGCCATCGAAATATTCGACGACCACGCGCGCGTCCGGGCAAAACTGACCGTGCAGCGCAACCCGGCGGCGAACACCCCGCACGCGGCGCTGGACCTGGACGGCGAGGAACTGCAACTGGAGTCGGTGTCAGTGGACGGCCGCATGCTGGTGGCGGGCGAATTCGAGCTGGATGACGCGCACCTGCGCATCGCCGGGCTGCCGGAGCGCTTCGTACTGGAAACCAGCGTGCGCATCGAGCCGCAGAAGAACACTCAGCTGATGGGCCTGTACGCCGCCAAGGCCGGCTACTTCACGCAATGCGAGGCGCAGGGCTTCCGCCGCATCACCTGGTTCATGGACCGACCGGACGTGATGTCGCGCTACACCGTGACCATCACCGCCGAGAAGGAAACCTGCCCGGTGCTGCTATCCAACGGCAATCTGGATTCAAGCGGAGAAGAAGGCAGCAAACACTGGGCGCGCTGGGTCGACCCATTCCCCAAGCCCTGTTATCTGTTCGCCATGGTAGCCGGCCGGCTGGACGTGCTGGAAGATCGTTTCGCCACGCGCTCCGGCCGCGACGTCAAGCTCGCCATCTATGTCGACCCGGGCAAGCTCGATCAGTGCGGCTTCGCCATGCAGGCGCTGAAGCGTTCCATGAAATGGGACGAAGACACCTTCGGCCTGGAGCTCGACCTCGACCAGTACATGATCGTCGCGGTGGGCGACTTCAACATGGGCGCCATGGAGAACAAGGGCCTCAACATCTTCAACACCAAGTACGTGCTGGCGCGCCCCGACACCGCCACCGACACCGATTTCATGATGCTGGATCGCGTGGTGGCCCACGAATACTTCCACAACTGGACCGGCAACCGCGTGACCTGCCGCGACTGGTTCCAGTTGTCGCTGAAGGAAGGCCTGACGGTGTTCCGCGACCAGGAATACGGCGCCGACACCTATTCGCGCCCGGTGCAGCGCATCCAGGAAGTGCGCGGCCTGCGCGGCGCGCAGTTCCCCGAAGACGCCGGCCCCATGGCGCATCCGATCCGCCCTCAGTCATACATGGAGATCAGCAACTTCTACACCGCCACGGTGTACGAAAAGGGCGCGGAAGTGGTGCGCATGATCCATACGCTGATCGGCGCGGAACATTTCCGCAAGGGCATGGATCTCTACTTCCAGCGTCACGACGGCCAGGCCGTCACCTGCGACGATTTCGTGCAGGCCATGGCGGATGCCTCCGCGGCTGATCTCACGCAATTTCGCAACTGGTACAACCAGGCCGGCACGCCGGTGCTGCAGGTGGACGACGCTTACGACGAGAGCGCCCGGCGCTACACGCTGACCGTGCGCCAGTCCTGCCCGCCCACCCCGGAAAGCGCCGAAAAACCGCCGTTCCACATTCCGCTGGCGCTCGGCCTGGTCGCCCCGGACGGCGCCGACTACGCGCTGCGCCTGCAGGGCGAAGCCACGGCCATCGCCGGCACGCGCGTGCTCGACGTCAAGGCAGCCGAACAGCAGTTCGTGTTCGAGAACATTCCGGCACGACCGGTGCCATCGCTGCTGCGCGGCTTCTCGGCACCGGTGGTCCTGAAGTACGCCTACGGCGATGAGGCCCTCACCCACCTCATCGCGCACGACAGCGACGCCTTCAACCGCTGGGAGGCCGGCCAGCAACTCGCGGCCAGTCTGATCCTGCGCGGCGCCGCGGCGATGCGCGACGGCGGCACCATGGAGATCCCGGACAGTTTCATCCGCGCCTACGGCCGCGTGCTGGCCGATGCCATACGCGGCGATGGCCGCAGCGACCCGGCCTTTGCCGCCGAAGCGCTGTCTCTGCCATCCGAGACCTGGCTGGCCGAACAGATTGCCGCCGACGAGAGCGTCGATCCCGATTCGCTGCACGAAGCGCGCCTGACGCTGCGCCGACGCCTGGCGCACGACCTGAAGATCGCACTGATGCTGACCTGGGACGCCTGCGAGTCCAAAGAGCCGTTCTCGGCCGACGCCGAAGCGGCCGCCAAACGCGCATTGAAGAACCTGGCCCTGGCGCTGCTCATGGAACTGGACGACGATGCGATCCGCCAGCGCTGCCTGGCGCAGTTCCGCTCGGCCGACAACATGACTGACCAGATCGCCGCGCTGGCGGCGTTCGCAAACAGCACGCCACCGCAGCGCGCCGAGGTGCTGGACGAATTCCATGCGCGCTGGAAAGACGAAGCACTGGTGGTGGACAAGTGGCTGTCGGTGCAGGCCACCTCGCGCCTGCCCGGCACGCTGGACGAAGTGAAGCGCCTCACCGCGCATGCGTCGTTCGACATTCGCAACCCGAACAAGGTGTATGCGCTGATCCGCGGCTTCTGCGCCAACCACGCGCGCTTCCATGCCGCAGACGGCTCCGGCTATGCCTTCGCCGCCGACCGGATCATCGAACTCGACGCGCTCAACCCGCAGGTCGCCTCGCGCGTGGCGCGCAGTTTCGACCGCTGGAAACGATTCGATGCCGCGCATCAGGAGCACGCGCGCGCGGCGCTGGAGCGCATCCGCAGTACGCGAGGCGAAAGCCTGTCTCGCGACGTGGCCGAAATCATCGGCCGCGCGCTCGGCTGATCCCGCGTTCGAGTCCCGGCACCGGAAGCCCTGCGTTGATCATTGGCCTGCTGCGGCGCCCGTTGCTGCTGGCGGCACTGCTGGCGGCGAGCGCCATGGCGCTCGGCGGGTGC
>CANIIN010000331.1 GCA_947467405.1 Betaproteobacteria bacterium
GAACTCTATTCGCGCGTGGCGCAGGGCAACATCCAGCGCGAAATCCGCATCCTCAACAACAGCGGCATTGCCGGCTCCGTGTACGTCACGGGCGAGCCGCTGATCATCCACGACGCCTATTCCGACCCGCGCTTCAACCGGGCCGTGGACGAACAGACCGGCTTCACGACGCGCAACATCATGTGCGTGCCCATCCGTACCGTGAAGGGCGAAGTCATCGGCGTGGCGCAGACCCTCAACAAGCGTAACGGCAAGTTCACGCGCCAGGACATGCACATCTTTGCCGCCATGACCAGCCAGGGCACGCTGGCACTGCAAAGCGCGCAGTACATCGAGCGCATGAAGGCGCTGCGCCAGCAGGAGATGGAATTCATCGACGTGGTGTCCGAAGTCACCGCGGATATCAAGCTCGGCTCGCTGCTGCAAAAGGTCATGGGCGAGGCGACGCGCCTGCTGAACGCCGACCGCTCCACCCTCTTCCTCAACGACGAGAAGACCAACGAACTTTGGTCCGAAGTGGGCCAGGGCTTGGAATCCATGCAGATCCGCCTGCCCAACCACCTCGGGATCGCAGGCGCGGTGTTCATGTCCGGCAAGTCCATCAACATCCCCTATGCCTACGCCGACCTGCGGTTCAATCCCGGGTTCGACAAGAAGACCGGGTACTTCACGCGTTCCATCCTGTGCGTGCCCATCATCAACAAGCACGGCAAGACCATCGGCGTGACGCAGGTGCTCAACAAGCACGGCGGCCCGTTCACCGGCGAAGACGAGTCGCGGCTGCGGGCGTTCACGGCGCAGATTTCCATCGCGCTGGAGAACGCCAAACTGTTCGCCGACGTGCAAAACATGAAGAACTACAACGAGTCCATGCTCGAGTCGATGTCCAACGGCGTGATCACGCTGGACGACCAGGAGCGCATCGTCACCTGCAACGCGGCAGGCCTTCGCATCCTGCGCCAGCACCCCGATGCCATTCTGCACAAGCCCGCCGCCGAGTTCTTCACCGACGGCAATGCCTGGGTGCTGGAAAAGCTCAAGACTGCGGCCCAGACGCAGATCCCGGAGATCACCGTGGAGGCGGCGCTGACCGCAGGGGAAGAAACGCTGTCGGTGAACGTCACCGCCCTGCCTCTCCTTTCGATGGACAAGAAGCCCATGGGCTCGATGCTGCTGATCGAGGACATCAGCAGCGAAAAGCGCCTGAAGTCGACCATGTCGCGCTACATGGACCCGAGCATCGCCGACAAGCTGGTGGCGGGCGGAGCGGAGGCGCTGGGCGGACAAAGCGTGCCGGCCACCGTGCTCTTCTCCGACATCCGCGGCTTCACCACCATCACCGAGAAGCTCGGTGCGCAAGGCACGGTGGCGCTGCTCAACGAATACTTCACCCTGATGGTGGAATGCATCCAGCGCGAAGAAGGCATGCTCGACAAGTTCATCGGCGACGCCATCATGGCGGCCTTCGGTATTCCGGTGGCGCACGATGACGATGCCGACCGCTCCGTGCGCGCATCGATCGCCATGATCCGCGCACTTTAGAAGTGGAACAAGGAACGCGTGTCCGAAGGAAAGCTGCCGGTGGACATCGGCATCGGCCTCAACACCGACATGGTGGTGTCGGGCAACATCGGCTCCAAGAAGCGCATGGACTACACCATCATCGGCGACGGCGTGAACCTCGCCTCGCGGCTGGAGTCGGCGTGCAAGACCTACGGCACGCACATCCTCATTAGCGAGTTCACCTACAAGCAGCTGAAGTCCACCTACTACACCCGCGAAATCGATTTGGTCATCGTCAAGGGCAAGACCCAGCCGGTGGCGGTATTCGAGGTGCTGGACTATCACACCGAAGAGAGCTACCCGCACCTGAACGACGCGCTGAGGCAGTTCCGCGCCGGACTTGCCGACTATCGCCATGGGCGATGGAAGGAGGCGATCCGCGCCTTTGAGGAGGTGCTGGAGATGAACCCGGCCGACAAGACCGCCAAGCTCTACGTCGAGCGCTGCCATCACCTGCAAGAAAAACCGCCCAAAGGTGAGTGGAGCGGCGTGTGGGTGATGGAAGAAAAGTAGCAAAAGCTCTTACAATACTGACAAATTACATCGTTAGCAAGCTATACCAATACTTATACACAAGTTATACTGACATTAACAACGCCGCATACTCACCCAGTGAAACATCCACCGGGCCGGCGGCAATGCGCGCACCAGCGGCTATAATCGCCCCTGCAGCAGCGTGCGAACGACGCCACGTGTTCTCGCCTTGCAGCGGTAGCCCCGGTAGCTCAGTGGATAGAGCAGCCCCCTCCTAAGGGGCAGGTCGGACGTTCGATTCGTCTTCGGGGCGCCAATAACATCAAGAGCGTATCCGCCACTTGAACTGCTCCCGCTTCCTTGCCATCACACGCCCATCACAACGGAGCGTGGAAATGGCGAATATCAGGGTACTTTCAAGCGGCAAATGGCAGGTGCAGTTCCGGCATCGGGGATTGCGTGCCGATCAGAGCCTTTTTGAACGCCGTCGAGGCCTCCTGCACCGCCTCGGCCGTCATCGGCCCTCTGACGAACTGGTCGAGCAACTCAGGCGGGATCTTGGGCAATACCGCCGCTTGCACGGCCGCATTGGCTTTCTGCTGTCGACGCATGGTTGGGCACCAGATGACGCGCTCCAACTGTGCTTCTGCACTCGTTTAAAAAATACAGAATCGCGAGAATACAAATCTTAGATGACCGACCCCTCACGCTGGATAGCAACCCAAGCGGAAATTTTCTTGCCAACTTTGATAGGCAGCACACGCCAATACATGATGAAGGGCGTGCCATCTTTCTTATAGTTAATCGCCTTGCCTTCAAATTTTCCGCCCGACTTCAATGCCGCGGAAAGCCTCGCTATGACCTTGGAATCTGTTCCCGCACCTTGAAGAATCCGAGGCGTCTTGCCGATGATTTCGGAGGGGTCGTGGCCAGTTAGCTTTTTGAACGACTTGTTGGCGTAGACAATCTTGCCTTCGGCCGATGCATCCGTGATCAACACAGAGTCGAAACTGTTGTCTGCCAAAACCTGGAGCAGGGCCAACCCACCATCAGCTCCATTCATCAGTTTCTCAAACGTCGCGGACATTCTGGGTTCCCCTTGGTTAAAAAGCGTCAACTGCGACCAAGCCGTTATGTGACATGGCGATCAGCATTTTTACTCTGAGTACGGTACAGCCTTTTTACGCAATAAACAACCCGCCGGATCAGTTGACTGATCCCGTATGGTCAAAAAACAAATCTACGCCGATTTCCGGAGAAACAACAGCGTTGCCATTGCCGTGAATGCTGATTGTAGGCCGAGCTGACCAACAAAAAACGGCGAATTTGTGCCCGTACGGTAGGCGCCACCCTCTCCGCAATATTGCCTCTCCCGCGTCACATCAAGGACGGACGGGTTGTCTGGACTTGGTCACGCTCAGATAGCCTTGAGAACGCATACCGTCGTGCCGTGCAATGGGCAGAGATCGAGGACTTGCGATTCCATCACCTGAGGCATGAAGCCGTTAGCCGCCGCCATAACCATGCTCATCACGCAGTCGCTCGTATGCCCGCACCGCCGTATGGCGCTGCTTTTTGAGCACTTCGCGGTCGTACTACAGGATTTGATGAATGGCGCCGATGAAGGGCCCCAACTTCGGCGATACCGGCGCTTCGTTGCGCTGATAGCCCGGCGGCACAGCGTGCCAAACCATCTTCGAGACCGTCTTTCGGCTGATTCCAAACTGCTTTGCTGCGCCACGCTCGCTCTGGCTCTCCAGCATCACGGCGCGCCTTATTTTGGCGTATAGGTCCACGTCCTGTACATCCCCTCTGCCTTCCTCGATCCCCTCGGATTCCGAAGCATAGTCTTTGAGACTGGCCCCTACCTTGCCGCCCAATAACCAAGCGTGTCATCTTAGAATTCACCCTGAATCAAAAAAAATGCAAGGAAGAAGAAATGAAGACCAGTCGCAGGACATTTCTAAAGTACGGGCTAGGCAGTTCATTATTGTCGTTCCCGGCTTTTGCA
>CANIIN010000332.1 GCA_947467405.1 Betaproteobacteria bacterium
GACGTGAAACCAGGCGAACGACACGTCTACCGGCGCAAGGACATGCAGTGCGTCATTGACCCGGCCAGCATTGCCATCATTGGCGCGTCGCCGACGCCGACGTCCCTGGCGCATCACACACAACTGAACCTCGGCAACTTCACCGGGCCGTTGTACCTGGTGAATTCGCGCTACCCGACAATCGGCGATGTCGACTGCTATGCCTCGGTCAGTGAATTGCCCTCGGTACCCGAATGCGCGGTTCTCGCCATTGGTCGCGATCTCGTTCTGCCAGTCGCTGAAGAGTGCGCCGCACGGGGTGTGAAGGGTCTGGTCATCTATGCCTCGGGTTTCGCCGAAACCGGCGAAGAAGAACGCATCGCACAACAACAGCGTCTGTCGGCGCTGGCGCGCGAATCCGGCATGCGCATCGTCGGGCCGAATTGCCTGGGACTGTTCAACCACCAGAAGCGCTATGCCATGGCCTTCTCCAAGGGCATGAAGTTCGCCGACACCGGCACCTGCAACATCGGGCTGATCAGCCAGTCGGGCGGCATCAGCAACGGGTTGACGCAGGCCCTGCACCATGGCGTCACGTTCAGCCATTCTTTGTCGGCAGGCAACGCCTGCGACGTCGACATGGCCGATTACGTCGCCTACCTTGCCGAAGAACCGGGCTGCCAATCCATCGCGCTGGTCTTCGAGGGCCTGCCTTCGCCGGAGCGCCTGATGGAGGCCGCCGAACTCGCCACAGCGCGCGACAAGCCGCTGGTGATTTTCAAGACCGGTCGCGGTGCCAGCGGCGCGGAGGCGGCCCTGTCGCACTCGGGATTCCTGGCCGGCTCGCACGAAGCCTATCGCGCCGCATTCCGGCGCACCGGCGCCATCGAAGCCACCAGCACCACCGACATGCTGGAGCGTGCCGCATTTTTCGCCAAGGCCGGCAAGCCCAAAGGGGAAGGCGTCGCCGTCATTGCCAACTCGGGCGGCGCGGCCGTGATCTCGGCCGACGAAGCCGAAACGCATGGCGTGCCCATGCCGCAGCCGAACAGCGCCACGCTCGAGGTGCTCCGTCGCAACATGGCCGACTTCGCCGTGCCGCGCAATCCCTGCGACGCCCAGGCCGCCGTGATGGGCAACCCGGAAAAATTCGCCGAGTGCGTCGAAGCGTTCTTTCGCGATCCGGCCTACTCCGCGGTGCTGATGCCCTACCTGTACTGCGCCGATGCACCCGACCATGCGGCACGCTTCGCGATTCTCGATGAACTGGCCGGCCGCCACGGCAAAGTGGCCATCATTGCGTGGATGAGCGAGTGGCTGGAAGGCCCCGGCAGCGCGCGCGCAGCACAGCTGCGCAATGTGGCGATATTCCGCGACATGAGTCGCGCCTTCGGCACCATCGCCGCCTGGCAGCAACTGGCGCGCGCACCGGCACGCGGCCAGTCGCATGCACGCGTGTCACCGCCAGGCGCCGCCGCGGCAGCCGCCGCACTGATCAAGGGCGCCGCCAACCAGACCCTGACCGAGCGCGAATCGAAAGCCGTGCTGGCGCTGTACGGCATTCCGGTCGTCGCAGAGAAGCTGGTGACGAGCCGCGCCGATGCCGTGGCTGCGGCCGAAGCGCTGGGCCTGCCGGTGGCGCTCAAGGTCGAGTCCCCCGACCTGCCGCACAAGACCGAAGCCGGCGTCATCCGGCTCAACCTGCGCAACGCCGCGGAAGTCGGCGAGGCCTTCGATGCCGTCATGGCCAATGCCGGCAAGGTGATGCCCGCGCCGCGCATCAACGGCGTGCTGGTGCAGCCCATGGCGCCGCAGGGCGTGGAGATGATGATCGGCGGGCGCATCGATGCGCAATTCGGCCCGATGGTGATTACCGGGCTGGGCGGCGTGCTGGTCGAACTGCTCAAGGACACCACCGCCGCTCTGGCCCCGGTATCCGGCGACGAAGCGCTGGACATGCTGGCGCGCCTCAAGGGCCAGATGATGCTCGACGGTTTTCGCGGCGCCCCGCCCGTGAAGCGCGCGGCCTTTGCCGATGTCATTGCACGGGTCTCGGAGTTCCTCGCTGACCAGGCGTCGCTGGTCGCCGAACTCGACGTCAATCCCCTCATCTGCTCGGACGGCAACGCGGACGATCAGGGCATCGTCGCCGTCGATGCCCTGATCGTCCGCGCGTCAAACGCCTGACCCTCCACCAACGATCAAAACCCATTCACCAACACAAGAGAGCGCACCATGGAACTTCAACAGATCAGCCTCGAAATATCCGATTACGTCGCCGTGGTCACCATGAACAATCCGCCGGTCAATGCCACCACGCCGCGCATGCAGGAAGAACTGACCTGGTGCTTCGACAGCTTCAGCGACCGCGACGACGTGCGCGTGGCGATATTGACCGGCCACGGCAAGGTGTTCTGCGGCGGCACGGACCTCAAAGCCAAGGCCGGCCCGCCCCCCGCGCCCGGCGCAAAGTGGGCGTCGCGGCGCGCCTGGCGCGAGTGCACCTACTCGATGATGGAGTGCAAGAAGCCGGTCATTGCCGCATTGAACGGCCCGGCACTCGGCGCCGGCATCGGCATGGCGGCCTCGTGCGACATCCTGATCGCCTCGACCATGGCCGAGATGGGCCTGCCGGAAATCAACGTCGGCCTGCTGGGCGGCGCCAAGCGCACCATGCGCCTGTTCGGTCACTCCAAGGTGCGACGCATGATGTTCACCGGCTACCGCGTGAAAGCGCCCGAACTCAAGGAATTGTGCGTCGTCGAATGCGTTGTTCCGCCCGAGGAACTCATGAACACCGCCATGGGCATCGCCCGCGAGATCGCCAGCAAGAGCCCCATCGCCATCAAGCTGGCCAAGATCGCCGTCAACACCATCGAAGACATGAGCGTGCGCGACGGCTACCGCTTCGAACAGGACATGACCGACGAGCTCAGCCGATACGACGACTCCAAAGAGGCGATTCGCGCCTTCATGGAGAAGCGCCCGCCCAAGTTCACGGGCAAGTAGGCGATCCGAACCGAAGGGGGCAATGCCTTGTAGAAGTCCAGCTGGCGCGCATCTTCGGGCATCTGCCCCTCTGCGGGAGGGTCTCCAGTCCGCCAGCCACTCAGATCAATTTCGTAAACACACCGCTGCGTGAGATGGTGAACAGCAGCGGCCCCGGCCTGCCGGCGGCTCGCCGAACCATGCCGGGGAGGCAGAGCGTCAGTAGCTCGGCGAGATTCGGGCCGCTCATGTCCTTGCCGGTCACGACAAAGCCGCGAACCTTGGCACTCTCGTAAGCGGCTCGTTCCAATGGGTTGCGACGGATGTGCTCGTCCTTGGTGATCAGCACCCAGCCCTTGCGGCCGACTTCGGGAATCCAGTCGACGTCCGCCGCAGCCTGATCGAAATGGTCGATGTGCACCTCGACCTTCGCGCCTGCCTTGCGTAGCGCGTCCGCTACGACGTGACGACCGATCTGGTAATCGAGAAAGAAGGTGAGCGCTGCCAGCCGCTCGGCTTCACGCCGCGAGACGTTCGCAGCGGATGGCATTCTGGATGGCTTCTACCGGAACCGCGTAATCGCGAGCGATGTCTTCCATGCTCTCATTGGCCATGAAGCGCTCGTTGATGATCGCGCTTCGAATCCCGAACCCGTCGATGACCGGGCGGCCAAAGGAAAGCCGCGGATCGATCACGATGCTCGCACTACGTTGATTGGCGGATGCACCCGGGAACAGCACGATCTTTTCCGGCACGCCGTTCGGGTCACGTCGCACATACTTTAGCCGGTCGCGAATTATCTCGCGCAACTGCACCTGACCGTCCTGTGTGGCGCCGATCAGCGCGCCGAACTTTTCCACGAACAGATCAACGCCATCGGTCACGAAAAGTTCGTCCGCCAGCGGCCGATGGGAACTGAAGGTGCGCTTCAGGTACTCGACGGCCTTTCTGACCTTGGGCAGCGGAACGCTGTGCTCGCGGCGAATGCCGGCCAGCACGAAGGCTTCGACCAGATTGATGAACGACAGCCGGCTTTGCCTGCGATCTGCGATTTCGATCACCGGGCGGAACGAGTTCTGC
>CANIIN010000333.1 GCA_947467405.1 Betaproteobacteria bacterium
ATGCAGATCAGGATGAGCAAAGTGGCGGAATCGGCAATTTGGAAGAACCTTGCGTCCGCGTTGCGGGCACTGCATCGCGCCTTGATGGAACACGCCAAGCTTGATTACGAGCGCCAGCGGGGCGTGGTCCTCAATCCCACCGAACTACTGCGGCTGCTCACCACCGACGCGCATTTCGCGTGGCTGCGCGGCTTGTCGGAACTGATGGCGGAAGTCGACATCATCCAGGATGCCGGTCCGGATGTGATGGCGGACATGCAGGCCGCTGTGCGGCAGGCCGTGGAGCATTTCATCGTCGCCCCGGCTGCCCCCACCACCGATCCGGAAACCGGATACCTGGGCAAACCGGTGTCAGGCGATGTCTTCGCGCAACGTTACTGGCCTGCCCTGCAGGGCGAACCGCATGTCGCCATGGCCCACGCGGGCGTCAAGCAGGTGCTGGCTTCGTGGCCATTGACGGAGAAGACCGACGCGGCGAGCCGACTGCATGCGCGGCATCAACTGGCGGAGAAGGCCCGGCATCACTCGCGCAAGGGTGATGCAGGGCGTTCCCATGACGTAGATTGAAGCCCTCAGCGCCACTGGCATGGCTTGTAGAAGTCCATCTGGCGCGGCTCTTCGAGCAAACCCGCCCCCTGACGCTCAGGGCGTCTCAGCCAACGCTACGCAGCCTTGGCGACCTTGCCCACCTTGGAATGCGACATCATCTTCGCGGCCGGCATGACCGACTTGAAGGCTTCCTTTACCGCATGCGGCTGCTTGGCCGCCACCAGCAGCAGCGAGCGGGCCGGCCCATGAGGTTCGCGACGAAGCTGCTCCCAATTGCGCAGCGTGGCGACACTGACGCCCATGAACTGCGCGAACTGATCCTGCGATAGCCCCAGTTCCTTGCGAATGCCGGATACATCGGCGGCACACGGCAATTCGACCACCGTGGTCCTGAGTTTGACCTTGCCCTGACGCCAGGCTTTAAGTTCCTTCAGGCCCTCGATGATCTCGTTGCCGATGTTCCGCTTTTCCGTGCCACGCTTATTCATTGGTCAGTTCCTCAAGCAATTTGACGACGCGCTTCAGGTCTTCCGCGCTGAGATTCTCTTTCTCCCCCTTGCCGTAAAGAGTCAGGAAGACAATCTGATCGTCATTGGTGATCCAGTAGTAAATGACGCGAACTCCGCCAGACTTTCCCTTGCCACCGGATGCCCAGCGGACTTTGCGCACACCACCCGAGGCCCGGATCACATCGCCGGCATCGGGATACTCGATCAGGTGATTCTGCAGGGATCGATATTCATCGTCACCCAGGTAGCCCCTGAGCAACTTGGAGAAGAGACTGGTTTCGATGAAGACCATGCGTAATCGTAAGCCAATGGCGTATATACGTCAATGACTTATGAGTTGGCAAGCAAAGCATTCTGGCATCAGCGTGACCACCATGTAGATGCCAATCCGGCGAGGCGTCTTCAGACGCCTTCCTGCCGCTCAGGCAAACCCCGCCACCGCATGCGGCACGTAGGGTGCCTCCAGCGCCGCGACTTCTTCCGCGGTCAGCTTCAGTTCCAGCGCGGCCAGCGCATCGCCCAGATGATGCGGCTTGGATGCGCCGATGATGGGCGCGGTCACGGGTGACTTCTGCAGCACCCAGGCCAGCGCCACCTGCGCCGCCGGCACGCCGCGCGCGGCGGCGACCTTGCCCACTGCGTCGACCACGGCGTGATCGGCATCGCGCGTTTTGGCGTAAAGGGTCTTGCCGTAGGCGTCGGTCTCGCCACGCTTGGTGACCGGTTCGTCCGCCCACGGGCGCGTCAACAGGCCACGCGCCAGCGGACTCCACGGAATGACGCCGATGCCCTGGTCCTTGCACAGGCGCAGCATTTCGCGCTCTTCTTCGCGGTACAGCAGGTTCAGGTGATTCTGCATGGACACGAAGCGCGTCCAGCCGTGCAGGTCGGCGGTGAAGAGCGCCTTGGCGAACTGCCACGCATGCATGCTCGATGCGCCGATGTAGCGCGCCTTGCCGGCCTTGACCACGTCGTGCAGCGCCTCCAGCGTTTCTTCGATCGGCGTGTGATAGTCCCAACGATGAATCTGATACAAGTCGACGTAGTCGGTACCCAGGCGTTTCAGGCTGGCGTCGATCTCGGACAGGATAGCCTTGCGCGACAGGCCGCGACCGTTGGGGTCCTTGCGCACGGGGTTGAACACCTTGGTGGCAATGACCACCTCCTCGCGACGCGCGTATTGGCGGATGGCGCGGCCGAGAAATTCTTCGCTGCTGCCGCCCGAATAGCCGTTGGCGGTGTCGAAGAAGTTGATGCCGGCCTCCAGCGCCACCTTGTAATAGGGCTGGGACTCCTGCTCATTCAGCGCCCAGGGATGACCGCCGCGCGACGTATCGCCGTAGGTCATGCAGCCCAGACAGATGCGGGACACTTTCAGGCCGGTGCGGCCGAGGTTGACGTATTGCAAAAATGACTCCTTGGTTGTCTTCGATACACCACAGTCAATATGATGCCGTCATCCCCGCCGCATTGTCGAAACTGAGCGGGGATCCAGTGACTTTTGTTTAACGACGCTGGATTCCCGCTTTCGCGGGAATGACGGAGGTTTTCAGGCCGGTCGATTTTTCGCGAATTGATCTGCGTCCGACGCCAAGCCGCGATTCGCGAGTCAGCCTACTTCCCCAACCCCTGCATGATGCTGAGCCCCACCGCCTGCGCCGCTTCGATGCCGTCCACACCCGCCGAGAAAATCCCGCCGGCATACCCTGCCCCCTCGCCCGCCGGGTAAAGGCCGATGGTGTTGATGCTCTGATAATCGCCGCCGCGCTTGATGCAGATGGGCGCCGAGGTGCGTGTTTCCACCGCGGTGAGCGTGGCGTCGGCCATGGCGAAGCCGCGGATCTGCTTGTCCATGGCGGGCAGCGCTTCTCGGATGGCTTGGATAGCGTAGTCCGGCAGTGCCGTGGACAGATCCGTCAGCGTCACGCCCGGCGTATAGGACGGGATCACCGAACCCAGCTTGGTCGAGGGCCGCTTGGCGAGAAAATCGCCCACCAGTTGCACCGGCGCGTTGTAATTGCGCCCGCCGAGCTCGAAAGCGCGCTCTTCCCAATGGCGCTGGAAAGCCAAGCCGGCCAGCACGTCGTCTGACCCGAAATCTTCCGGCGTGACGCCCACCACGATGCCGGCGTTGGCGTTGCGTTCGTTGCGCGAATACTGGCTCATGCCGTTGGTAACCACGCGGCCCTCTTCGGAGGTCGCTGCCACCACCGTGCCGCCGGGGCACATGCAGAAGCTGTACACGGTGCGGCCGTTCTTGCAGTGATGCGCCAGCTTGTAGTCGGCCGCGCCCAGGATCGGATTGCCGGCGAACTGGCCGAAGCGACACGAGTCGATGAGAGACTGCGGATGCTCGATGCGAAAACCGATCGAGAACGGCTTGGCTTCCAGGTACACACCGCGATCGCGCAGCACCTCGAAGGTGTCGCGCGCGCTGTGCCCAGGCGCGAGCAAGACATGGTCGGCGGCAATGGTTTCACCGCTGGCCAGCTTCACGCCGCGAATGCGGCCCTGGCCTGACTTTCCGCCGGCATCGCGTTCGATGTCGAAATCCGTCACGCGGCTGCCGAAACGGATCTCGCCGCCCAGCGCCTCGATGCTGGCGCGCATCTTCTCGACCATGCTGACCAGGCGAAAGGTGCCGATATGCGGCTTGCTGACATAGAGGATCTCGTCGGGCGCGCCGGCCTTGACGAACTCGGTCAGCACCTTGCGGCCGTAGTGCTTGCGGTCCTTGATCTGGCTGTAGAGCTTGCCGTCCGAGAACGTACCCGCGCCGCCTTCGCCGAACTGCACGTTCGATTCGGTGTCGAGCTTGCCCTCGCGCCACAGCGCCCAGGTGTCCTTGGTGCGCTCGCGCACGGCTTTGCCGCGTTCGAGGATGAGCGGACGAAAACCCATCTGCGCCAGGATCAGTCCGGCAAACAGGCCGCACGGGCCGGTGCCGATCACGATCGGTCGCAACGATGGATTGGC
>CANIIN010000334.1 GCA_947467405.1 Betaproteobacteria bacterium
CGATGCCGACTGCCGAGCCAATGGTGGCGAGCAGGAAGCCGAGGCGTCCCGACCAGGTTTCGTGTGTGGCGCTCATGTGGTGGGTTGTCGAGAAGCGTCAGGCGTGGGTTGTGAAAAGGCGTGAGGCGTGAGGGGTGAAGCGTGATAGTACAGGCCGGCAGCATCTCTGGCTTTGCGGAATGCGACGGTTCTTCAGTAGTCCAGCGAATTTTTTGCGCGGGCTGGAAAACACAACGGCGCGCTCGAGGCGCGCCGTTGTGGCGAACTCCTGTTGCAACGGAGTTCAGGCAGCCATGGCAACGGCCGGTGTCGCTGTCTTGGCCTGCACAGGCGTGCGGATCAGGTGGTCGAAGGCGGAGAGGCTGGCCTTGGCGCCTTCACCCATGGCGATGATGATCTGCTTGTACGGCACGGTTGTCGCGTCGCCGGCGGCGAACACGCCCGGCACCGAGGTCTGGCCGCGCGCGTCCACTTCGATCTCGCCGCGCGGCGAGAGGGCGACCGTGCCCTTCAGCCAGTCGGTGTTGGGCAACAGGCCGATCTGCACGAAGATGCCTTCCAGTTCGACGCGCTGCGTCTCATTGCTGTTGCGATCCTGGTAGGAGATGGCCGTCACTTTCTCGCCGTCGCCGTGCACTTCGCTGGTCAGGGCGCTGACGATGACCGTGACGTTGGGCAGGCTGTTCAGCTTGGCCTGCAACACCGCATCGGCGCGCAGCTTGCTGTCGAACTCCAGCAGCGTGACGTGGCTGACGATGCCGGCCAGATCGATGGCCGCCTCGACGCCGGAGTTGCCGCCGCCGATCACCGCCACGCGCTTGTTCTTGAACAGCGGGCCGTCGCAGTGCGGACAGAAGCACACGCCCTTGGCCTTGTAGTCCTTTTCGCCGGGCACGTTCATCTCGCGCCAGCGCGCCCCGGTGCTGATGATCACCGACTTGGACTTGAGCGTGGCGCCGTTGGCCAGGCGTATCGACGTGAGGCCGTCTGCACCCGCCGGCACCAGCGCTTCGGCGCGCTGCAGGTTCATGATGTCCACTTCGTGTGCCTTGACGTTCTCTTCCAGCGCCATGGAAAGCCTGGGGCCGTCGGTGTGCGATACCGAGATGAGGTTCTCGATGCCCATGGTGTCCAGCACCTGGCCGCCGAAACGCTCGGCCACCACGCCGGTGCGGATGCCCTTCCTCGCGGCGTAGATGGCTGCCGCCGAACCGGCCGGCCCGCCGCCCACCACCAGCACGTCGTAGGGGGCCTTGGCATCGAGCTTTTCGGCGTCGCGTGCGGCGGCGCCGGTGTCGACCAGGGCGATGAACTTGGCGACGATCTCCTCGATGGTCATGCGGCCCGCGCCGAACGTCTCGCCGTTCATGAACACCGTCGGCACGGCCATGATCTTCTTTTCGTCGACTTCGGCCTGGAACAGCGCGCCGTCGATCATGGTGTTCTCGATGGCCGGGTTGAGCACGGCCATGAGGTTCAGCGCCTGCACGACATCCGGGCAGTTGTGGCACGACAGCGAGATATAGGTCTCGAAGCGGAACGGACCTTTTACATGCATGTTGCGGATCTGTTCGATCACCGCGGCATCGACCTTGGGCGGATAGCCGCTCACCTGCAGCAGCGCCAGGATGAGCGACGTGAACTCGTGACCCATGGGGATGCCGGCAAAGCGCACGCGCGCCGCCTGGCCGCCATTGTTCGCGAGGCCCACCGAGAACGACGGCTTGCGCGCGTCGCTGCCGTCTTCGCGCACCGCCACCTTGTTTGATAACTCGGCGATTTCGCGCAGCAGGTCGCGCAATTCGATGGACTTGTCGCCGCCGTCGAGCGAGGCGATGAGTTCGATGGGCTGTTCGAGGCGTTCGAGGTAACCCTTGAGTTGCGTGCGGATGTTGGCTTCGAGCATGGTGTTCTCCGTGGGTGTTCTGTCTTATTGACGACTTAAAACTCATGGCATTCATTCGTCATCCCCGCGAAAACGAGGCCGCAGGCCGAAGTTTCGAGGAACGGCCAAGCGGGGATCCAGCGACTTGACTTGTACGACACTGGATTCCCGCTTTCGCGGGAATGACAAACCTTTGTCACCTATCTTTCAAGTCTCAACAATCGCGAGATCGCGGATTGTCCTGCAGTGAAAAGGCGCCTGATCTGGATTGATCTCAGTCCGGCTTTTCACTGCAACCCCGGTTGCCCCGGGGTGCAGTGGACTGAATGCCGTTTAGATCTTGCCGACCAGATCGAGCGAAGGAGACAGGGTCTTCGCGCCTTCCTGCCACTTGGCGGGGCAGACCTCGCCCGGGTGGCTGGCCACGTACTGGGCAGCCTTCACCTTGCGCAGCAACTCGGAGGCGTCGCGGCCGATGCCGCCGGCGTTGATTTCGACGATCTGGATCTTGCCCGCGGGGTCGATCACGAACGTGCCGCGCTCGGCCAGGCCGGCTTCCTCGATCATCACGCCGAAGTTGCGGGTGATGGCGCCGGTCGGGTCGCCGATCATCGGGTACTTGATCTTGCCGATGGTCTCGGAGGTGTCGTGCCAGGCCTTGTGCGTGAAGTGGGTGTCGGTGGACACGCTGTAGATTTCCACGCCCAGCTTCTGGAAGGTGGCGTAGTTGTCGGCCAGGTCGCCCAGCTCGGTCGGGCAGACGAAGGTGAAGTCGGCCGGGTAGAAGAACACCACGGACCACTTGCCCTTGAGCGTGGCTTCGGTCACGTCGACGAATTTGCCGTTGTGGAAGGCGGCGGCCTTGAACGGGAGGATCTCGGTATTGATGATGGTCGTGTTCATTGTCTTTTCTCCGTTGAATGTTGACGTCAAATTGCGCAACGGAGCGAATGTTAGACCGGTTCCAATAATGAATAAAATTGATTGTTTATATCGTGTTGATAGTCATAGACTATGACGTAGTGAGGGCGACCCCATGAAAAACGCCCCGCCCCGCACGGTGGCGGGACGGGGCGTCGGGAGCGGGTACCGCGCAGCGACCGGCGCTGCCCAGGCCGCTCAGGCCGGCGTCACGGTGGCCAGCGGCCCCCTGAAATGCGGCTTGCGGCGCTCGCGGAAGGCGGCGCCGCCCTCGGCGATGTCGTGGCTGGCGAAGGCCGAATTGAGTTGCGCGGCCACGTACTGATAGGGGATGTACTCGGTCAGCGTGCGGCCGATGGCGTTGTACACCGCGTGCTTGGACATGCCTAGCGCCAGGGGCGGGCCTTCGGCGATGCGGCTGGCGAGTTCCATGGTCTTTTCCATCAGCTGTGCGTGCGGCACCACCTGGCTCACCAGGCCGATGCGTTCGGCCTCCGTAGCGTCGATGACGCGCGCGGTATAGATCAGTTCCAGCGCCCGCGACAGGCCCACCGCCTGCACCAGCGTGTGGCCGACCGCGTCGATCACCGGCATGCCGATGTTGGCGAACACCGCACCGAAGCGCGCCTTGTCCGAAGCGATGCGGATGTCGGCGGCCAGTGCCAGGCCCAGGCCGCCGCCGGCGGCCACGCCGTTCACCGCCGCGATCACGGGTTTGGGCATCTGCTGGATCTGTGCGATCCAGTGCCGGCCGTAGGTGAGCTCCGGCAGCTTGTTGCGGGCGGAGAAGTCGACGGTGCGCAGGTCGATGCCGGAACAAAAGCCCCTGTCGCCCACGGCGGTGATCACCACCGCGCGCACCGCCGGATCGTCGCCCAGACGACGCCACTCGCCCTCCCAGGCTTCCAGCATCGGCAGGGTCAGCGCGTTCAGCGCCGCGGGGCGGTTCAGCGTCACGACCGCGACGGCACCTTTCATTTCAACCAGATATTCGGCTTCCGCCATGACTGTCTCCTTGGTGTGCTTGTTGGGTAATGTGGTGCGCAGGCCACGCCGCATCGTCGCGGTCAGCCCCGTTGACGTTGCATGTTGCGCGTGGGTGGTCTAGTGAAGTGCTGATCAAGTTCCGACTATGCACAACGCCGTCGTCGCTTCCCTCTGAAGTTGGGGATAGACAAGGGGGCATGCCCCCTTGTTCAGTGAATCCCTAGCAATATTGC
>CANIIN010000335.1 GCA_947467405.1 Betaproteobacteria bacterium
GCGCGTGCGCACGCGCAGGCTGGCCATGTCCGCCACCCTCAGCACGGCCTGCCCGGCCACCACGGTCGTGCCGGGTTCGGCTTCGCGCGTGGTCACCGTGCCATCCATGGACGCGAGCAAGCGCATGTTGGTGAGCTGCGAACGCGAGCCCGCCAGTTCGGCCTCCAGCCGGACCTTGTCCTGGCGCGCGCTGGCCAGCGCGGCTTCCGCGGCGTTCAGTTGCGCGTCGGCCGATTCCAGTTGCTGACGTTTGGCATCCACGGCGCTGGCGCTGAGAAAGCCCTTGTCGCCGAGGTCTGCGTGACGACGTACTTCGCTGGCCGCCAGCTTCTGCCGGCTTCGGGCGTCCAGTAGCTGCGCCTCGGCCGATGCCGTGGCGGCGCTGGCACGCGCCACGGCGGCATTGGCGGCCGTCGAGCGTGCGTCAAGGTCGACCGGTTCCATTTCCGCCAGCAGTTGTCCGGCTCGAACGAAGTCGCCCACATCTACCAGCACGCGCTTCACCCTGCCTGCTGTCGTCGGACCGATCGCGGCCGAGCGTTGTGCCGTGACCGTGCCGATGCCGAACAGACCCGGCGCGATGTCGCCCTGCGCGACCGTCGCAACGGTCACGCGCGTGGACGCGAACGGCCCGCCGCGGGTCACCGCCCATGCCATGCCCGCCAGCAGGCCAATCCCGACGAGGCCGATCCAGAGGTTTCGTGACAGAAACAGCCGCTTGTTCATGCGTTCTTCCTTTTCGCCGCTCGTCCCGCTGTAGTTGCCAGGGTGGTTTTCGACTGTTGCGGATGGATCGAATGCCACCTGCACCGAGGCAGGCATGCCGCCAATTCCGCGCGATCGGCGCGACCGTGCCATCTTACTTTGCTGATGCCCGGCGGCCGCTGTGTTCGGACCGCGAGGCGGCGAAGTCTTGATATCGGTCAATCGGAAGTGTCTTCCGGGCCATGGCCTGCCGTCGCGACGGGCTGTTGCGCGTAACATCATTTCTGACATGCCGGACCGGCATCGAGGAACGCATCATCGAATTTGCCCTGCAATTGCTGAATGGCGGCGCCGGCAGCCTGGCTTCGTATCTCGCGGCCCATGTGCTGTTGTGCCTGCTGCCGGCGTTCTTCATCGCCGGCGCCATGGCCGCGCTGATTCCGAAACCGGCCATCACGCGCTGGCTGGGGCGCAACACGCCGGCTTACGTGTCCTATCCCGCGGCAGCCGCTGCGGGTTCGCTGCTGGCGGTGTGTTCCTGCACCATCGTGCCGCTGTTCGCCGGCATCTACCGCAAGGGCGCCGGGATCGGCCCGGCCACCACCTTCCTGTTCTTCGCGCCAGCCGGCAACATCATGGCGTTGGCTTACACGGGCAGCATTCTTGGCCCGGAGTTCGCCGCTGCGCGGTTGCTGCTGTGCCTGGTGTTCGGCATCGGCATCGGCGTGCTGATGGCGCTGCTGTTCTGGCGCGACGATGTTCGCCACGACCAGTTGACCGACAACCTGTTCGCCGAACAGGCCGCCATCGCACCGGCGGCGCTGGGCGTGCTGCTGTCGCTGGTGGCGCTGCTGATCGCGGGCACGCTCAAGCTGTGGCCGCTCACTGCCGGCATCGCCAGCGTCGACTTGCCGCTGCCGTGGGCCGCGGCGTGGCAGGACACGCTGTTTCGCTGGGTGCCGTTCGACGCCACTCGTGGCGAGGAGGGGGTGAGCTTTCAGGGTTCGGTGCTGATCGTGCTGCTGCTGATGATCGCGGCCGTGGCGTGGAAGGGCCTGGAGGACATCACTGAAGGCGCCAATCGCTGGACGTGGATATCGCTCGGGCTGGCGGCATTGACCTTGCTGGTCGCGGCGGCACGCTTCGTCCCGGTGCCGGACGGTCTGCGCGTGGAACTCACCGGCCGCGTATTCGGCGTGGCGCTGGCCCTGTGGGCCGTGTGGCACTTCGCCAGGAAACTCTCCGCCAACGACTGGCACGCCTGGCTGTGGGAAGCGTGGCGTTTCGTGAAGCAGATATTCGTGCTGCTCATCGTCGGCGTATTTGTCGTCGGCATGGTGCGCCAGCTGATCCGGCCGGAGTGGATCGAAGCCCTGGCCGGCAGCAACACGCTGCAGGCCAATGCGGTGGCGGTGGGCTTCGGTGTATTCATGTACTTTCCCACGCTGGTGGAGGTGCCGGTGGCGCGCATGTTTCTTGATCTCGGCATGCATCCGGGCCCGCTGCTAGCCTACCTGATGGCCGACCCCGAACTCAGCCTGCAGAGCATGCTGATGGTGGCAGCCGTGATCGGCCGCACCAAGACCGCCGCCTATGTCGGTGCGGTGGCCTTGTTCAGCATGACGGCAGGCCTGCTGTTCGGCGCCTGGATGGATGGCGCGGGCAGGGCGCCATTGGTGCTGGCGCTGGTCCTGTTCGTCGTGGCGCTGGTCATTGCGCTGCGCTGGCTGCGTCAGCGCCAGCGCGCAGTCATTCCTGCTTGATCAAAAATCTGCTGAAGGAGAACCATCGTGCTGACCGTCAAGATACTGGGTTCCGGTTGCGCCAACTGCAAGAAGCTCGAAGCCGTGGCGCGCGACGCGGCTACCTCTGCCAACCTGCAGGCTGAATTCGTCAAGGTCACCGACATGAAGCAGATCATGACCTATGACCTGCTGTCCACGCCCGGGTTGGTGATCAACGAGAAGCTCGTGAGCAGCGGGCGCATACCCACCGTGGCGGAAGTGCAGAAGTGGCTGGCTGCGGCACCGGCCTGAGTTGCCTGGAACGGGCGCAACGCCCGAAGAACCTCGCCGGATGGACTTCTGCCGGCATCATGCAGGTTGTCTGGAGACGAAACTGCGCACCCCCGTGCCCACTCCAGCGCTACTTGCGGCGTGTCCCCGCTGCCTTGACCACGGCCTGCACGCGTGCTTCCACGCCCTGCATCGCCATGGGCATGGCGAGCAGTTTCTCCACCGCCTTGGCGGCATCGGCCGCCATCAGCGGCGGCGTGGAGCGGGAGTTCTTGCTCTCGGCCAGGCGCTTCAGCATGCGCATGCGGCGCTCGGTGGCCAGCGCCGGTGGCGAGGGCAGGTCGAGGACGATTTCCAGTTCCATGAGTAGCGCGTCGCGTTCGGCCTGGGTCTTCTCGACCTGGGCGCGCCACGCGTCGGGGCCGGCGGCGGCCGCTTTCTCCAGGGAAGCGATGCGCGACACCACGCCGGCGTCGAGTTTTTCGCCGTCGGTCAGCATGCCCTGGATTTCGGCACGGATGGCCTCGATGTCCGGTGTGTTGCCAGCGGCCAACGCCTGCTCGGCGCGTTCCACCACGGCCATGCGCGCCGCCGCGGCGGCATGCACCAATGCGTCCTGTTCGCCGCGAATGGCGGCGATGCGGGCGTTGGCGGCGGTACGTGCGTTGGAGAATTTCTGTTCCACGTCGCGCAGCGGCCGGCGCTCCGGCCACGGCATGGCATTCCAGCGCGAACCGATGTCGTCGATGCTGCGGCGGATGGCGGCGGCCTCATCGAGGCTGGCCAGCGCCTGCATCTCGTGGATGAGCGATTTGCGTGCACCGACCTGCTCGTTGCGTTCGCTGTTCTTGGCCGCTTTCTCGGCGTCGCGCTTGCCGAACAGCGCCGTGCCGGCAGCGCGGAATTCGTCCCACAGCTTCTGGTCTTCGCCGGCCTTCAGGCGAATGGATCCGCGCATGCCGTCCTGCCATTGTTTCTGCAGCGCGATCATGGCGGCCATGCTGGCGCCGTCGGCGTGCTGCTCGGCGAGCGCTTTGGCCTGATCGATCAGCGTGCGCCGGCGTGAGCGCTCGGCGCTGCGCCGCGCGTTCAGCTTGGCGTCCATCTGGTGGGTGAGGTCGTCAAAGCGCTTCTGCATCGCCTTGGCGTTCTTGCGCGGCAGTGCGCCGGCGGCGAACCAGGTTTTCACCAGTTCGCCGCGTTCGTTCAGCAGGCGACCCCAGTCGGTGCCGTCGGCAATGCGTTCGTTCAGCGCGGCCAGCTTGTCCAGCACGGCATTCTTCTTCTCGGCGTTTTCC
>CANIIN010000336.1 GCA_947467405.1 Betaproteobacteria bacterium
CAGGAACGCCGGGCAGCAGCCAGACCCGCGGCACCGGTTCCACAGTTGGCATTGCCGGCATTGACAATCAGCGCACGACAATCTGCAGACGTCGCCAGGTGGCTGCGACACACGTTGACCGGCGCAGCAGCGAAGCTGTTCTGCGTGAAGACCCCTGCCACACGTGTGCCGGGCACAAAGCGCATGAGCATGAGATCCCGCCGCCCTGCCTTGCGAATACCCGCTTCCGCAAAGCCGAGTTCAACGCCGGGAACAGGCAGCAAACTTTCGGGATCGGGCGGAAGCAGATTTACAGCCATGCGTGACTCCGGTCGTCTTGATCAGGCGAGTTTGCCATGGCAGTGCTTGTACTTCTTGCCCGATCCGCACGGACAAAGGTCGTTCCTGCCGATCTTGCCCAAGTGGCGCTGCAGCGGTTGCTGCTTTGCCGGCGCGGGCTCCTCGGGACTGCCGAGCGCCTCGTCATAGGAGGTATGCTGGTACTGCACATTCTCGACCGCCGGGGCCTGCTCCACGGCGTCGACCTCTTCCTGGCTGCGTATCTGTACCGTCATCAAGGTACGCGTCACTTCCAGCTTGACGCTTTCCATCATGCTGCCGAACATCTCGAAGGCTTCGCGCTTGTACTCCTGCTTCGGGTTCTTCTGCGCATAGCCGCGCAGATGTATCCCCTGGCGCAGATGATCCAGCGCAGCCAGATGCTCCCGCCAGTGGGTGTCGAGCGTACTCAGCAGGACATAGCGCTCGTACTGCCTGACCGCATCGACCGGAGCGAGCTTGACCTTTTCCACGTACGCATCCGTTGCGGCCTTGACCGCACGCTCCATCAGCGCATCATCATCCAGTCCCGACTCGCCTTCAAGCCAGGCCGAAACGGGGATGGAAAGCGACAACTCGGACTGCAGCACCTTCTCCAGTCCCGCGATATCCCACTGCTCCTCGACACTCTCAGCAGGCACATGCGCCCGGAAGAAATCCGTGATCACCCCGTTGCGCAGTGCCACGGTCTGCTCCTCGAGGTCATCGCCGTCGAGAATATGATTGCGCAAGTCGTAAATGTGCTGACGCTGGTCATTGGCCACATTATCGAATTCAAGAAGCTGCTTGCGAATGTCAAAGTTGTGCGCTTCGACCTTGCGCTGGGCGCTCTCGATCGAACGAGTCACCAGGGGATGCTCGATCGCCTCGCCTTCCGGCATCTTGAGCCGCGTCATGATGGCGTTAACGCGTTCGCCGGCGAATATACGCAGCAGCGGATCCTCGAGCGACAGGTAGAATCGCGATGAGCCCGGGTCGCCCTGCCGGCCGCTTCGTCCACGGAGCTGGTTGTCGATCCGGCGCGACTCATGACGCTCGGTGCCGATGATGTGCAGACCGCCAGCGGCGAGCACGTCGTCGTGCAATTGCTGCCAACCGCTTTTCAACTCTTCTGCGCGGCGCGCCTTCTCGGCGTCGTCGATATCGGTCAACGCCTCGACGGCCTCGACCTGCTTTTCCACGTTGCCACCCAGCACGATGTCCGTTCCACGACCGGCCATGTTGGTGGCGATCGTGATCATCTTCGGGCGCCCTGCCTCGGCGATGATGCCCGCCTCGCGTTCATGCTGCTTCGCGTTGAGCACCTGATGCGGCAGGTTCTCCTTGCCAAGCAAGGCCGCCAGGGCTTCAGATGCCTCGATCGAGGTTGTACCAACCAGCACCGGCTGACTGCGCTCGTAGCAATCGCGGATGTCCTCAACGATGGCATGGCTCTTTTCCGCCGCCGTTCTGTAAACCTGATCAAGTCGGTCTATGCGGACCATCTTGTGATGAGTCGGAATGACCACCGTCTCTAGGCCATAGATCTCCTGAAACTCGTAGGCCTCGGTATCGGCCGTGCCGGTCATTCCGGACAGCTTGCCGTACATGCGGAAGTAATTCTGGAAAGTGATCGAAGCGAGCGTCTGGTTCTCGTTCTGAATCGAAACATTTTCCTTCGCTTCGACTGCCTGATGCAGGCCGTCCGACCAGCGACGACCGGCCATCAGGCGGCCCGTGAACTCGTCGACGATCACCACTTCACCGCTCTGCACGACGTAATGGCGGTCACGGAAGAAGAGATGATGCGCGCGCAGGGCGGCATTGAGGTGGTGCATCAGGTTGACGAAGGCCGGCTCGTACAGGCTGCGCCCTTCGGGCAACAATCCCACTCGGCCGAGCAATTGCTCGGCGTTTTCGTGCCCCTCCTCCGACAGGAGAACGGTATGGGATTTTTCATCCACAAAGAAGTCGCCGGGCGCGTCCTCCTTTTCCTGGCGCTTCAATAGCGGCGCAACCTCATTCATGCGGTAGTACAAGTCGGTCCGGTCCTCGGCCTGCCCGGAAATGATGAGAGGCGTGCGCGCCTCATCAATGAGGATCGAGTCGACCTCGTCGACCACCGCGTAATTGAGTCCGCGCTGATGGCGATCTGCAGCGCTCATGGCCATGTTGTCGCGAAGATAATCGAAACCGAACTCGTTGTTCGTGCCGTAAACAATGTCACAGGCGTAGTTCTCACGCTTCTGTTCATGCGGCATCTGCGACAGAATCGTCCCGATAGTGAGGCCGAGGAAGCGGTAGACCTTGCCCATCCACTCCGCATCGCGGCTGGCCAGATAGTCGTTGACCGTCACGATATGCACGCCATGACCAGGCAGAGCATTCAAGTACGATGGCAACGTTGCTACCAGCGTCTTGCCCTCGCCAGTACGCATCTCGGCGATCTTGCCGTAATGGAGAACCATGCCGCCGATGAGCTGCACATCAAAGTGCCGCATCTTGAGTACACGCTTGCCGGCCTCACGGACCACGGCAAAGGCCTCGGGCAGCAACTCGTCAAGAGTGGCCGCCTCGACCTCACGGGTCCGCTCCTTATCGACATTCTCGAGGCGCGCCTTGATGCGCGCACGAAACTCCGCAGTTTTTCCGGCAAGTTGTTCGTCGGTCAGTGCCTGGATTGCCGGCTCAAAGGCATTGATCTCCCGAACTCGACTCGAGTACTGCTTGAGCAGCCGGTCATTGCGGCTGCCGAAAACGGCTTTAAGTGCACGGGAAATCATTGAATGGTTTGGGGTTTCAGGTAAAACGCTGATTTTACCACGGCCCCCGCTGCAGATTGCCCATCCACAGCACTCGCTGATTCGGATCAGGCCATTCCGGCGACAGGAATTCCGACCGAGAAAGCCCCCTCAGCGGCTGGCCTGAAGAAAGCGGGTGGGATTCTGCGCAACGCCCTTGTAGCGCACCTCGAAATGCAGGTGTGGCCCGGTAGTGCGGCCTGTCGAACCCACTTCAGCAATCTTGCGGCCGCGCTGTACAACGTCGCCTACCTTGACCATGGTTCTGGATGTGTGGGCATAGCGTGTAATGAAGTCATTCCCATGATCGATCTCGACCATGTTCCCGTATTGATGATGGTACTCGGCAGCCACCACGATGCCGCCGGCAGCGGCAAATATGGGAGTCCCGGTGTCCGCCATGAAATCCACGCCCTCATGCATGGCCTGCATTCCAGAAATCGGGTCGATACGCCAACCGAAGCTTGAAGCGCTCCAGCTCGTTTCCACCGGGGGGATGGTTGGCATGAGCTTGCGCTTGACCTTTGCATCGAACAACTGGGACTCCATGATACCCAGCGTATCCGTGCGATTTTCCATGCGCCTCATGACCTGGTCGAACTGTTCATTGAACTGCTCGAGCGACATGTTCCTGGCCGGGCTTCCTGCAGGCATCGCCCCCCCGCGACCCGGCACCTCATTGAATCGGAACTCGGACGCCTTCAGGCCGGACAGTGCGACAAGACGCTCTCCGAGAGCATCCAGCCGCATCAGTTGCGCCTGCATCTCGCCCAACTTGACTGCCATGGCGTTGAGATTCTGGCGCAGAAACGTCTCGGTCTGGCGGGCCCGTTGTTCCTGAGCCGCCATGACCAGCGACTCCAGCAACGGCAATTTGATCTCCGCCGCGTGGCGGATGGTGACGTAGAGCAG
>CANIIN010000337.1 GCA_947467405.1 Betaproteobacteria bacterium
ATCGAGGCTTATCTGGGTATTCCGGCAAATGCTGGCAATGTCACGGATTCACATCTGTCGGCGATTTCCAAGTGACAGCGCCGGTGAACGTCCTCGACGTCTCCGCGCTGGAAGTCCACTACGGCGGCATTCGCGCCGTGAAAGGCGTGGACCTGCATGTCGCGCAAGGCGAGCTGGTGTGCCTGATCGGTGCCAACGGTGCCGGCAAGAGCAGCACCCTGCGTGCCATCTCCGGCATGGTGCCGGCGAAGTCGGGCGTGGTGCGTTACGACAGCGCCGATATTGCCGGCCTGCGCGCCTTCCAGCGCGCGCGCAAGGGATTGGTGATGGTCCCGGAAGGGCGCGGCGTGTTCCCGCAACTTTCCGTCGACGAGAACCTCGACATCGGCGCCTATTCGCGTCGCGACAACGAGATCGAGGCCGATCGCGAAAAAGTATTCGGTCTGTTTCCGCGCCTGCTGGAGCGCCGCGCGCAAAGTGCCGGCACCCTGTCCGGCGGCGAACAGCAGATGCTGGCTATCGGCCGCGCCATCATGAGCCGGCCACGCCTCTTGCTGCTGGACGAACCGAGCATGGGCCTCGCGCCGATCGTGGTGCAGACCATTTTCGAAGTGATCCGCGTCATCAACGCCGCCGGCGTAACCGTGCTGCTGGTGGAACAGAATGCGCGTGCTGCATTGGAACTGGCCAACCGTGCTTACGTGATGGAGAGCGGCGCGATTGTCATGACCGGCGATGCGAAGGAACTGCTGCACGATCCGCGTGTGCGTGCGGCGTATCTCGGCGAGGGTGCGGAGCAGTAATCGGTGGGGCGGGGTGTGCCGGAGTTGCAGTGGTAATGCCTTGTAGATGCCCTATCCACGGGTATCTACAAGAACCTGCCCCGAGAAAATTCCGCCTATTTCGCAAGGTCGGCCGCCGTCGTGAACGAGACGGCGTAGAACTCCGCATCCGGCAGTTTGCTCTGGGCGATGAAATCCTTGCGCGCCGAATCGACCATGATGGGCACGCCGCAGGCATGAGTAGAAGGGGTCAGAGTGAACATAACTTGCGAGCCCCTGGTGCGGGCCGCTCTGACCAGCGTCATGGGCATAAGGCTCTAAAAACGACGAGGGAAAATGGGTCGGGCCAATGGGGCGACCCTATTCAGGAGTGCAACGCTTCAATCGCCTTCGGATTCGAGGCGACGATTTTCAGCAGCGCTTTCGCAGGCCCGGTGGGTTGGGTTCGATGCTGTTCCCAGTTCTGCAGTGTGCGCAGGTTGACGCCGATCAGTTTCGCGAACTGGCTCTGGCTGATCTTGGCTGCTTCGCGAATGGTACGCACGTCCGGCGCAGGCATTGCCGTGGTGACGGCGCCGCGCACGGTCTTGCCGGCCAGGTGGCGCTTCATTTCGCGCACGCCTTTGACCAGTTGGTCGAAATGCTCCTTATCCATTCTTGATGTCCCTCATCAGTTGCGACAACAGCTTGATCTGTTCACGCGTCAGGTCGGATTGTTCGTTCTTGACGTAGGCGTAGATCAGGTAAATGCGTTCGCCCGGAACATGCCTGTAGTAGATCACCCTCGCGCCGCCTCGTTTTCCACGGCCTTGCACCGACCAGCGCAATTTTCGCAGTCCCGAACCGCCGGGGATGACATCGCCCGCATCGGGGGAAGCAAGCAGGAATTTTTGCAGACGGCGAAGTTCTTCGTCGCTCCAGTGCTCGGCTCGAAACGCAACAAACGGGTTGAGTTCGACAAAGATCATAATTTTTTAGTGTACGCTGTAAGCGTATAGTTCGCAAGGCATCTACGATGCCGTCCGGCGCGCCTAAATTCTTGTAGATGCCCTATCCACGCTAATCTACAAGTACATTCATTTTGAATGGGCGGCTATTTCGGACGGTATATCCGAATATTTCTGGCGACGGGATGGGGAATGACTTGCTTCGGCGCAAATAAGTCTGGCCCCGTAATTCCAAGGGCGGCCTACGCTGGCAACCGGCCTTCCTTCTGCAAGCGTGCGCCGATTTCGCCGATCTGTCGTTCACCCGCCATCAATGCGGCCGGGCTGGAGTGTACGGAATGGGAGCCGAGTACCAGGTCGTGGGGATGGGGTGGAGCTGATCCGATGACCAGTTCCGTGTCAACGTCGGCGCGGAGGTCGATGGCCGCCTCCGTTGGCTCAAAAACCACGAGTTCGCCGGCGTCAACACGCTCCGCAGCCGCAAGGCTTGCGCTGCCTTTTGCCAGCGCCATCCAGGCGACCGTGTGGCCGGCAGGCGGCTGGTAGCGCCAGGATTCGCCGGCCTTCAGGCGCACCGCCAGGTAGTTCAGCGGGGCAGGGGACTTCAGCGTGCTGGCCGCGCCGCCATGCGTGCCGACCAGTACGCTCGCCGGACCATCCCGGGCCACCTCCTCGGGTGCCTGATAAATGCTTTCCACGGGTCCAAGCTCGTGTTCCGGGGGAAGCGCAACCCAAAGCTGGAAGCCGCGGCGGCTCAGCGCCTGGCCACCGCCGCCGCCATGCCACGCGCCGCCGCCCGCCTTAAACCATTCAACCCCGCCCGCCGGCAAGATACCCGTGGCGCCGGTGGTGTCCTGGTAGCGCGCGCCGCCCTCGAAGAGGTGGGTCACCGTGGCGATGCCGGAGTGAGGATGCGGCCCGAACCCGAAAGACGAATTCTTTTCAATGTCGAAAAGGTCCAGAAAGACAAATGGCTTGAGTCTTCGGCCCAGGTCGCCAGGGCTCATCAGGCGCGTTATCGGTCCTTGGGCGTGTCCGCGCGTGCGGTGGACAATGCGTCGACCTGCTTCCTTTGCGCTCTGGTCAGGCGTCGCTGCAGGGGTTTTCATCTCAAGCTCCTTGTCCTGATGGGAATACACCGCGAGGTTCGGAACTGCGATCGCTTGGGAAGCTCGGATCAGTCCCAGGCTCACATTACAATCCTTGCAGACGCCCTATCCACGGGCATCTACAAGAACCTGCGCTCTGAAGATGCCGCCTATTTGGCCAGGTCCGCCGCCGTGGTGAACGAGTCGGCGTAGAACTCCGCATCCGGCAGCTTGCACTGCGCGAGGAAATCCTTGCGCGCGGAATCGACCATGATCGGGACGCCGCAGGCATACACCTGATGTGCGGAGAGATCGGGAAAATCCGCCATCACGGCGCGGTGGACGAAGCCGGTGCGGCCGGTCCAGTTGTCTTCCGGCAGCGCATCCGAAATGACTGGCACGTAGGTGATGTGTGACTGTTCGGCCGCCCACTGGGTGGCGAGTTCGTGCATGTACAGATCCTGCGGGCGGCGTCCGCCCCAGTACAGGGTCATGGGCCGCTGGATGCCCTTGTGAAGCGTCGACTCGATGATGGACTTGATCGGCGCGAAGCCGGTGCCGCTGGCGACGAACACGATGGGCTTGTCGCTCTCCTCGCGCAGGAAGAAGGTGCCGAGCGGCGCCTCGACGCGCAGGATCTCCTTCTCCTTCATGGCGTTGAACACATGGCCGGTGAAGGTGCCGCCGGCCACCAGCCGGACATGCAACTGGATGGTGCCTTCGGCTTGCGGCGCGTTGCCCATGGAGAAGCTGCGCCGCGTGCCGTCGCGCAACATGACGTCGAGGTACTGGCCGGCGTAAAAGTCCAGTTTCTGTCCGGCGGGAATCTGCAGTTCGAGAATGATGACGTCGGGCGCCACGCGCAGCAGGCTCTGCACACGCGTCGGCAGCTTGCGCGGTTGGATGTCGCTGCCCAGGCGCACTTCACGCGGCGCGATCACCAGGTCCGAGAGCGCCTTGGCCTGGCAGAACAGCGCGTAGCCCTCGGCCTTCTCGGATTCTTCCAGCGCCTTGGCGGCGTACTTTCCATAGTCGACCTGTCCGGCGATCACCTTGCCCTTGCATGAACCGCAGGCGCCGTCGCGGCAGGCGTAGGGGATGACGATGCCGGCCTTGAGCGCCGCCTGCAGCACGGATTCACCGTCCTCGACCGGAAACTGGTGTGGGGTGTCCTGGATGGATACGTTGAA
>CANIIN010000338.1 GCA_947467405.1 Betaproteobacteria bacterium
CGCATGAAGGACCCGCTGGGGCAACCCGTGCTGGTGGAAAATCGGCCCGGCGGCAACAGTCAGATCGCCATCGACGCGCTGCGGCAGGCGCCTGCGGACGGCAGGAGCTTGCTGATTGGCACCTCGGGCATGACGGTCGTGCCGGCGACGCAGAAGGTGCGCTACGACATGGTCAAGGACTTTGCGCCGGCGAGTCTCATCGCCAGCATCGTGCATGTGCTGGTGGTCAGCAAGGACGTTCCAGCAACCAACGTGAAGGAGCTGGTCGCCTACGCCAAGGCCAACCCCGGCAAGCTGAACTACGGCTCGCTGGGCGCAGCCGGCTCATTGACTCAGCTCGAAGTGGTCATGATGAACTCGCTGGCCGGTGGGTTGTCGATGGTGCATGTGCCCTACAACAGCACTCCGACGCAACTCACCGACCTGTCCACCGGGCGCATCGACCTGTTGTTCAATGCGCTAGGCACCCTGAAGCAGCAGCTGGATAACGCGGCCATCCGCGGCTTGGCCGTGACCTCCAGTCAGCGCAGCGCGCTGGCGCCGAACCTGCCGACCATGGCCGAGGCCGGCGTGCCGGGCTACGACGCCACGCTGTGGCTGGGTTTCCTGGCGACGGCAGGCACCGCGCCTGAAGTGGGTGAGCGCATCAACGACATCGTGGCGCAGGCCATCAAGGATCCGGAAGTCCAGAAGCAACTGACTCTTCAGGGTATGGATGGCCTGGCCTGGGGACCGAAACGATTTGCCGATTTCATCAAGGCCGACCTCGAACGCTGGGCGCAGGCCGTCAAGGCGGCGAACATCAAGGTGGAATGAGTCGGTGAACTGGGATCGCCCTGGCACAGCTTTTAACAAGTACTGCGCCGCACACTCCCGATCAATTCTTCACAAAAAAAATGCCCGAAGATGCCCGCCAATAGGGCGTCTTCGGGCATATCTCTTTGGATAGTTCTCAGCGGTAAATGGCCATCAGGCCATCCAGCCCCGCGTAGTTGAATGCGTGTGTGGCCTTCTCGCGCACCACGGGCTTGGCGTGAAACGCGATCGATACGCCGGCCTCGGCCATCATGGCGAGGTCGTTGGCGCCGTCGCCCAGGGCGATGACCTGTTCCTTTTTCAATCCCAGTGCGTCACGCGTGGCAGCGAGTTTGGCGGCCTTGGCCTTGGCGTCGACGATATCGCCCTGCACGCGGCCGGTGAGCTTGCCGCCGACGATTTCCAGGGTGTTGGACAGCGTGGTGTCCAGCCCGAGGCGAGCTTTCAGCCGGTCGGTGAAGAAGGTGAATCCGCCGGACACCAGCAGTGTCCTGATGCCAAGTTCCTTCAGTTTCGCCAGCATCGCGTCTGCGCCGGGTGACAGGCGCAGGCGCTCGTCATACACGCGCTGCAGGGCCGATTGATCGAGGCCGGCCAGCAGTGACACGCGCCGCCGCAGGCTTTCCGGAAAATCGATCTCGCCGCGCATGGCCGCTTCGGTGATGGCCGCGACCTGCGGCTTGATGCCCTGCATGTCGGCAATTTCGTCGATGCACTCGATGGTGATCAAGGTCGAGTCCATGTCCATGGCAACCAGGCCGAAATCCTTCAACAGCTGATTTCGCGGCACGATGGCGAAGTCGATGCGCTCGGCTGCGCAGGCGGCGGCGAGGCGCGCTTTCAGCAACTCATTCATTGTCGGCAACGGGAAGCGTGCGACATGCGAGGTCGATGTGCCGGCGCTCATGGTGATGTCGCACAGGTGCGTGATGGCCTCGACGTGATGCGGGCGCATGGCGGGGCCATTGCTGGGCGCATGCAGGACGAGGTCCTGTGCGGCTTCAGGCAGCTTTGGGGGCACTGATCGCTCCATTGAGGATTTCGTAAATGCCGCGAACCGCCTTGACGCGTTCCTCCAGCGTGCTGGTGACGCGCTCGATGCGCAGCTTGGTGGGGCCGGCGAGTTTCCAGCCGCGGTTCTTCTGCACCAGCATGATCACCTTGCCGCCGTCGATGGGCGGATGCGGGACGAACTGCAACTGGATGGTTTCGCTGGTGGCTTCCAGTCGCGCCACGCCCAGCGGCTTGCCGAAGATGCGCAGGCGGTGGCTGTCGACGAGGGCGCGGGCCTGTTCGGGCATCTGGCCGAAGCGGTCCACCAGTTCTTCCTGCAGCACTTCCAGCTGGTCGGTGTTCTCGCAGTTGGCGAGGCGCTTGTACAGCACCAGTCGCTCGTGCACGTCCGGGCAGTAGTCCGGCGGCAGCAGGGCGGGCTGGTGCAAGTTGATTTCGGTGACGGTATCGAAGGGCTGCGACAGGTCGGGTTCCTTGCCGGCCTTCAGCGACTTCACGGCGTGGTTCAGCATCTCGGTGTAGAGGTTGAAGCCGATCTCCTGCATTTCGCCGGACTGCGAATCGCCCAGCACCTCGCCGGCGCCGCGGATCTCCAGGTCATGCATGGCCAGATAGAAGCCGGAGCCGAGTTCTTCCATCATCTGGATGGCTTCCAGCCGTTTCTTGGCCGCCGACGACAGCGCTTCGTCTTCCGGCGTCAGCAGGTAGGCATAGGCCTGGTGATGCGAGCGCCCGACGCGGCCGCGCAACTGGTGGAGTTGCGCAAGCCCGAATCGGTCGGCGCGGTTGATGATGATGGTGTTGGCGGTCGGGATGTCGATGCCGGTCTCGATGATGGTGGTGCACAGGAGCACGTTGGCGCGCTGCTGCAGGAACTCCTTCATCACCCGCTCCAGTTCGCGCTCCGGCATCTGGCCGTGGCCGACCACGATGCGCGCCTCGGGCAGCAAGGCCTCGAGCTTCTCGCGCATCATCTGGATGGTGTCGACTTCGTTGTGCAGGAAGTAGATCTGCCCGCCGCGCTTCAGTTCGCGCAGCGCCGCTTCGCGGATGATGCCGACCGAGTAGGGTACGGAGAAGGTCTTGATGGCCAGGCGTCGCTGCGGCGCGGTGGCGATCACCGACAGGTCGCGCAGGCCTTCCAGCGACATGGCCAGCGTGCGCGGAATGGGCGTGGCGGTGAGCGTGAGGATATCGACTTCGGCGCGCAGTTTCTTCAGCGCCTCTTTCTGGCGCACGCCGAAGCGGTGTTCTTCATCGACGATGACCAGTCCCAGGCGCGGGAAATGCACGTCCTTCTGCAGCAGCTTGTGCGTGCCGATGGCGATGTCGATTTCGCCCGCGGCGATGCCCTTCAGTGCAGCGGTGGTTTCCTTGCCGGTGCGAAAGCGCGACAGCTCGGCGATGCGGATCGGCCAGTCGGCGAAGCGATCCGAAAAAGTCAGGAAGTGCTGCTCGGCCAGCAGCGTGGTGGGGGTGAGGATGGCCACCTGCATGCCATCGGCTACGGCCAGGAACGTGGCGCGCAGCGCCACTTCGGTCTTGCCGAAACCCACGTCGCCGCACACCAGGCGATCCATGGGCTTGCCCTGCGTCATGTCGGCGATCACCGACTCGATGGCGGCGGCCTGGTCGGGCGTTTCCTCGAAACCGAAGCCCTCGGCGAAGGCTTCCATGTCGTGGGAGTTGAGATTGAACACGCGGCCCTGGCGCGCGGCGCGCTGGGCGTAGATGTGCAGCAGTTCGGCGGCGGTGTCGCGCACCTGCTTGGCGGCCTTGCGCTTGGCCTTGTCCCAGACTTCGCCGCCGAGGCGATGCAGCGGCGCCGTCTCGGGCGGGCCGCCGCTGTAGCGGCCGATCTGCGACAACTGCGCCACCGGCACGTAGAGCTTGTCTTCGCCGGCATAGGCGATCAGCAGGAACTCCCCCGAGCCCTCGCCGAAATCGATGTTCACGAGTCCCTGGTAACGGCCGACGCCATGCTCGACGTGTACCACCGGATCGCCGACGCGCAGTTCGGACAGGTCGCGCAGCATGCCCTCGATGGAGCTTTGCCGTGCCTTGTCGCGCGCGGCGCGCGAACGCGCCATGCCGGTAAAGAGTTCCGATTCGGTGACCAGCGCGATCTTCTCGTCGCGCAGCAGGAAGCCGGTGATGAGCGGCGCCACGCC